>NZ_JAVYJH010000009.1:0-235185 GCF_032621685.1 Pseudomonas sp. zfem002
GTCCACCTTGCGTTTCACTACAGTTGTCGTCACTCATTCTGGTCACCGCTTTCAGGTGACTGATTTTGGCCCATGCCGGGCACACTGGGAGCGGGCGTTGCCCGCGATGCGCCGCGCGGGCGGCGCTCGATCTTGAGGGCGCTGCAAGCCTCAAGACAGCCACCTGGCGGCCTTGACGCGACTCCCCGACAAGCCTTCAACGATCTAGATACCCCACACCTATCGCCGCCAAGTCACCTAAACAAACGCATCCGCATAAAAATCCCCCTCCGCCAGCCCACGCTGCGCCACATACTCGCGCCGCGCCGACTCGACCACGATCGGCGCCCCGCAGGCATACACCTCGAAGCCCTTGAGGCTCTGGAAGTCCTCCATCACCTGGCGATGCACGAAGCCGGTCGCGCCCTGCCAGTCGCAGGACTCGCCCGGCTCGGACAGCACCGGGGTATAACGCAGCCACGCCAGCTCCGCCTCCCAGGCCAGCAACTGCTCGTGCCGGTAGAGGTCCTCGCGCCGCCGCCCGCCCCAGTACAGGTACACCGGCCGCCGATTGCCCTGCTCGCGCAGTTGTTCAAGCAACGCCTGGATCGGCGCAAAGCCGGTGCCGCTGGCAAGAAACACCATCGGCGCCTCGCCCTGGCGCAGGAAGAACGAACCGAACGGCCCCTCCATGCGCAGGATCGCCTTCGGCTGCAGGGCGTTGAACACATGCCCGCTGAACACCCCGCCCGGCATGTGGCGGATATGCAGTTCCAGCTGCTGCTCACGCGCAGCGGCGGTCGCCATGGAATAGCTGCGCCGGCTGCCATCCTTGAGCAGCACCTGCACGTACTGCCCAGGGAAATAACCGAAGGTGCTGCCCGGCGCCAGCATCAGGCGCAGCACGGCGACGTCGTGGCTGACCTTGTCGATCGCCGCCACCCGCACGCCCATCTGCTGGATGCCGATCCCACGCAGCTCGGTGACTTCCGGCGCCTCGATCACCAGGTCCGACTGCGCCCGCGCGCAGCAGAACAGCGCCAGCCCCTGGGCGCGCTCGGCTTCGCTGAGCACCTCCAGCGGGCTGTCGGCGTGATCCACCTGGCCACTGAGCAAGCGCCCCTTGCAGCTGCCGCAGGTGCCGGTGCGGCAACTGTGCTTGAGCATCAGGCCATCGGCCAGAGCGGCATCGAGCACCGTCTGCTGCGGGGTGACCGGGCAGCTCAGGCCCACCGGCTCGATGCGCATCTGGAAGCTCATGACGCGCTCCTTGCCGCCAGCAGGTCCAGCGCCACATCGACGATCATGTCTTCCTGCCCGCCAACCATGCGCCGCTTGCCCAGCTCGACGAGGATGTCCACGGTCTTCAGGTCATAACGCTTCGCGGCGATTTCGGCGTGACGCAGGAAGCTGGAGTAGACGCCGGCATAACCCAGCGCCAGCGATTCGCGATCCACCCGCACCGGGCGGTCCTGCAGCGGTCGGACGATGTCGTCGGCGGCGTCCATCAGGGTGTAGAGGTCGGTGCCGTGGTTCCAACCCAGGCGCTCGGCGGCGGCAATGAACACTTCCAGCGGCGCATTGCCCGCCCCCGCGCCCATGCCGGCGAGGCTGGCGTCGATGCGGTCGCAGCCCTCCTCCACCGCGGCGATGGAGTTGGCCACGCCCAGGCTCAGGTTGTGGTGCGCGTGCATGCCAGTCTGGGTCGCGGGGTCGAGCACCGCCTTGAACGCGCGCATGCGCTCGCGGATGTCCTGCATGTTCATCGCGCCACCGGAGTCGGCCATGTAGATGCACTGCGCGCCGTAGCTCTCCATCAATTTGCCCTGCGCCGCCAGCTGCTCGGCCGGGATCATGTGGCTCATCATCAGGAAGCCGACGGTGTCCATGCCCAGCTCGCGGGCGTATTCGATGTGCTGCTTCGACACGTCCGCTTCGGTGCAGTGGGTGGCGACGCGGACCACGCGGGCGCCGGCGTCATAGGCGGCCTTGAGGTCGTGCACCGTGCCGATGCCGGGCAGCAGCAGCGTGGCGATCTTCGCGTGGCTGACCACGTCCGCCACCGCCTCGATGTACTCCAGGTCGGTGTGGCGGCCGAAGCCGTAGTTGAAGCTGGAACCCTGCAGGCCGTCGCCGTGGGCCACTTCGATGGAGTCGACTTTCGCCGCATCCAGCGCCCGGGCGATGTCGCGGGCATTGTCCAGGGTGTACTGGTGGCGCACGGCATGGCTGCCGTCGCGCAGGGTGACGTCGGAGATGTAGATCTTCTTCATGCTCTGTTCCTCAGCCGTCGATCATCGACACGGCCATGCGCTCGGCGGTGGCCATGGCGGCGGACGTCATGATGTCGAGGTTGCCGGCGTAGGCCGGCAGGTAATGGGCGGCGCCTTCGACTTCGAGGAACACCGAGGTCTTCAGGCCGCTGAACAGGCCGAGGCCAGGGATCTTCAGGTCGCTGACGGGCTCGAACTGCACCTTCTGCTTCAGCCGATAACCCGGCACGTAGGCCTGGACCGCCTGGGCCATCTCCTCGATGGAGGCCTCGACCCGGGCCTGGTCCGCGGCCTCGGACAGCACGAACACCGTGTCGCGCATGATCAGCGGCGGCTCCGCCGGGTTCATCACGATGATCGCCTTGCCCTTGGCCGCGCCGCCGATCACCTCGATGGCGCGGGAGGTGGTCTCGGTGAACTCGTCGATATTGGCGCGAGTGCCGGGGCCGGCGGACTTGCTGGCGATCGAGGCGACGATCTCGGCGTAGTGGACCTTCGCTACCCGCGACACCGCAGCCACCATCGGGATGGTCGCCTGGCCGCCGCAGGTGACCATGTTGACGTTGAGCTGGCCGAGGTTCTGCTCCAGGTTCACCACCGGTACGCAGTACGGGCCGATGGCGGCCGGGGTCAGGTCGATCAGGCGGATGCCGGGTTTGATCGAGCGCAGGAAGGCGTCGTTCTTCACATGGGCGCCGGCGCTGGTGGCATCGAAGACGAAATCGATGTCCTGGAACTGTGCCATCCGGGTCAGGCCTGCTACGCCTTCGTGGGTCGTGGCCACGCCCATGCGCGCGGCACGCGCCAGTCCATCGGAGTTCGGGTCGATGCCGACCATCACCGACATTTCCAGGTACTGCGCCTGGCGCAGGATCTTGATCATCAGGTCGGTGCCGATATTGCCGGAGCCGATGATGGCGACTTTGAGTTTTTTCATTGCAGTTCTCTCTTCGTTCACTCGGCGCTGAAGTCCACGGCGACCTGGCCGATGCCATCGATCACCGCTTCGAAACGGTCGCCGGGGGCGACGTTGACCATCGGGCCGAGGGCGCCGGTCAGGATGATGTCGCCCGCCTTCAGCGGGTCGCCCAGGCGGGCCATGGTCCGCGCCAGCCACACCGCGGCATTCAGCGGATGGCCGAGGCACTCGGCACCGCTGCCGGTGGAGACTTCCTCGCCATTGCGGGTCATGCGCATGGCCGCGCCGCGCAGGTCGAGGTCGGCGGCACGACGGGCCGGACCGCCGAGCACGAAGCAGCCGCTGGAGGCGTTGTCGGCCACGGTGTCGGCGAAGCGGATATTCCAGCCGGCGATGCGGCTGCCGACGATTTCCAGGGCCGGCAATACCCAGCCGGTGGCCTCCAGGACCTCGGCGAAGGTGGTGTCGGCGTCAGGCAGGTCGCGGGCCAGGACCAGGGCGATCTCCGCCTCGATCTTCGGCTGCAGCACCCGCCGGAACGGTACGGTTTCGTTGTCGCCATAGGCCATGTCGGCGAACAGGCAGCCGAAGTCCGGCTGGTCGACGCCCAGCTGGGCCTGCACCTTGGGGTTGGTCAGGCCGATCTTGCGACCGACCAGGCGCCGGCCCCGGGCCAGGCCGTGGGCGACGTTCAGGCGCTGGATGGCATAGGCCGCCGCGGCGTTGTTTTCTCCAATCCGCTCGCGCAGCGGGGCAATGGCTTCGCCGGCGGTTTCCGACTCGCGCAGCGCCTCGGCGAGCCGCTCAAGGGATTGATCGAGGGGCATCATGATTGACCTCATCGGGCAGTGAGTTGAACAGGCACGGCGGGAGGCTTTCGGCGCTCCCGCCGGCGATGCGCTAGCGACCCTTGGCACCAAGGAAATCGAGGGTGGCGGCGAGCGTCGCCTCGAGGTTTTCCATCTGCGGGATGTGTCCGGCCGCGGCGATGCTGCAGACCTGGCTGCCACAGATGGCGCTGGCGAACTCGTCGGCGTAGACCGGCGCCACCAGGCGGTCATGCTCGCCCCAGACGATCAGGGTCGGCGCTTCGATGCGGTGCAGGCGCTTGCGCAGGCCGCGATCGGCGATCGGCCAGACGAACTTGCCGGTGCAACCGAGGGCCCAGACCCCCGCGGCCATGGCGGTGACCCTGGCGTCGAGGTCCTCGGGCAGCTCGAACATCTTGCGTGCCACCGCGCAGGACGGGTCGTGGAACAGCAGGGCCGGCATCTGCTGCGCCGGCAGTTCGTTCCAGTTGACCACCGGCGCATCGTCACGCCACAGGCCGATGGCATTGCACAGCACCAGGCGCGACGGCAACTGCGGGAAGACACTGGCCAGCTCGGCGGCGAGCATGCCGCCAAAGCTCTGCCCCAGCAGGACCGGCCGTTCCAGGCCGAGCTTGCGAATCACTTCCTCGTACACCAGCACCACATCGTGCAGATCGTCGAGGTGCTTCACCGCGTACGGATCGTCCGGCGTGGTCCCGGGGAATTCAGGGGCGTAGACGGTGTAGTGCTCGGCCAGGCGATCGAGAAAATCGTCCCACAGCGGTCCTGCCGCCGAATGCAGATAGACCAGCGCCGGACCCTGGCCGGCAACGCGCACGCGCAGGGTGATCCTGTCGCTCCATGCCTTGACCTGAACGTATTGAATCGAGCTCATTGCAGTGACTCCAGAAAGGTGAAAGGGGGGGCTCACAGCGGCTTGCCGCCGAGACGCTCCGGCCACCAGTGGTGCTGGTAGCCCTGCTCGCTCCAGAGCCCGGACAGGTGCGGCTTGACCTCCCTGGCGAACAGCTCGATGTTGTGCCTGGCCAGCTCGGTGGGCATGGAGCCGAACTGCAACATGGCGTGCAGGTTGCCGATGCGGAAATCAGTGGCGAATTCCTTGATCCGCTCGCGCACCGTGGCCGGACTGCCGCAGATGATCGCGCCGCACTCCACCAGCTCCTTGAAGGTGATGTCGCGCATGCGCTCGTAGATGCCGAAGTCCTTGGGATCGCGGTAGATGAACTCCAGGCCGCGGATATCGATGCCGCCCGGCAGGGCCAGGCGGTTCATGCCGATGCCGCCCAGCGACTTGCGGAAGAAGTACTCGGCATGACGGGCATACAGGCGCTCGGCCTCGGCGTCGGTCTCGGCCACCGCGATCATCTGCATGAAGCCGATCTGGTAGGGGTTGACCTCCTTGCCCAGCTCCTCGGCGATCTGCTGGAAGCGGTCGAAGATCCGCCGTCCGGTGACCTTCGGCCCGAACCAGCCGAAGTAGTTGAAGCCGTAGTTGTTCTCGAGGATGAACTTCATGGTGTTCGGGTTGCCGATCGCGGTGATCCACACCGGCGGATGCGGCTTGTCCTGCAGCGGTCGCGGCCACAGGTTGACGTTGGACAGCTGGGTGTACTTGCCATTGAAGGCGAACGGCTCGCGCTCGCGCCAGGCACGCAGGATCAGCTCGAGGTTCTCGTCGAAACGCTCGCGGGTCTCCATCGGCGCCACGCCGTTGTTGGAGTTGGCGTCATACGCCAGGCCGATGGGGAAACCGCAGATCAGCCGGCCGCCGGACATGCAGTCGAGCATCGCCTGCTCTTCGGCCACCCGCAGCGGTTCGCGGGTCTTGCCCAGGGAGCGGCCGAGAGGATAGATCGCGGTTTCCAGCCCTTCCTGCTCGGTCATGTAGGCCACCACCGCCTGGAACAGGTCGGGGTTGGGCATCATGTCGTAGCTGCTCTGGCCGTGTTCGGTGATGGCGATGCCGTCGAAACCGCAACGGGCGGCGAACATCATCTCGTCCAGGGCGTGGCGGAAGTCGTCGCGGATCCCCTGGGCCGTTACCAACTGGTGGTAAGGCGTGGTCACCACCGACTCGTGGTGGCGTTCGAAGTCATCCGGCAACGAGCGATACGGCACTTGCTGGAAATAACTGATTTTCATGGTCAACTCCGTATTTCAGGACAGCGGTCGCTTGCCGCTGTCGAATGGAAAGTCGAAACGTCCTCCCGCGCGCCGTTGTCAGGCGCGCAGGAAGTCCTTCAACAGGGCGGCGAAGCGTTGCGCGTGTTCGATCTGCACCCAGTGCCCGCACTTTCTGAATACGTGCAGTTCGGCGTTCTCCAGCTGGGCGAACAGCTTGTGGCTGTTCTCCACCGGGATGACCTGGTCTTCCTGACCGTGGAGGATCAAGGTCGGGTGCTTGAGGGTCGCCAGTTGTCCGGCCGGGATCGCCAGGCGGTCGATGCCGTTCTGGCGAGGCTCGGGGAACATCGCGGCGAAGGCCTCCTGGAAGCCCGGGCGGATGCTCGCCTCGTAGCGCATCCGTGCCAGGTCGTCGTTGACCAGGTCATGGTTGAAGGCGAACACCTCCAGCAGCGCCTTCATGTTGGCGATCGACGGCTGGTAGCCCCACACCGCGTCCAGGCCCGGGGTAAGGGCAAAGTCGACGCCGACACTGCCCATCAGCACCAGGCGCTTGACCCGCTGCGGATGCTCGACCGCCATGGCCAGGGCCAGGGCGCCGCCGAACGAGTTGCCGACCAGGTTGACCTGCTCAAGGCCGAGTGCATCGAGGAAGTCCACCAGATGCTTGACCCAGACCTCGCGGCCGTAGGTGATCCCGGCGGGACGCTCGGTGTAGCCGAAGCCGACGATGTCCGGGGCGATCACCCGCATCTGCGTGGCCAGTTCCGGCAGCACCAGGCGCCAGTTGGCCCAGGCGGTCACGCCCGGCCCGGAGCCGTGGATGAACAGGGTCGCAAAACCCTCCCCACGGTCGTGATAGTTGGTCGAGATGCCACCGGCATCGATGCTCAGCCCGTGTTCGGGCGAATTGGCAATAGTCATGAAAAGGCCCAACCGTTGGATAAAACCCGCCCGCCACGACAACTGGCGGTCGCGGAACGAATGCTTGTCGGGTAGCGCTCAGGTGTAGTTTTCGAGGAACTCCGGGCGCGGCGTGCCGTCGTGGAAGAAGATGCCGCGCCAGATGTCCTCGGCATGCCAGGTGATGGTCGGCATGTCCGGCTGGGCGAAATAACCCATGCCGGCGAACATCTCGTTGCGGTTGCCACTGGGGTCGAAGAAGTAGGTGGTCTGCCCGCGGGTGATGGCATGCCGCTGCGGAGTCACGTCCACCGGGACCTTGTGCTTGCCGAGGATGTCGGCGCCGCGCAGCACCGCATTCCAGTCCTCCAGATAGAAGGCGATATGGTGCAGCCCGGTGCTGGCGCCGGCGCCCAGGGCCAGGTCATGGGCCTTGGTGCCGCGGAACAGCCAGGTGGCGAACTGGTTCTTGCCCTCGGCGTCGGTCACCACCTGCTCGGCCAGGTGGAAGTCGAGCACCTGCATGAGGAAGCGGGTGGTCTCGACCACGGTATTGATCCCCGCGCCCTCGTCCACCGGGCAGGTCAGCATCACATGATCGAGCCAGTGCACGCCGGCGCCTTGCAGGTCATCGGGCCAGGGGTGCGGGTTGACGCAGCCGACCGCCTTGCCGATGAAGGCCTTGGTCGCATACAGGTACATGCGGTGGCCGCTGGGCAGGTCGAAGGCGATCGAACGGCCGCACTGGTGCAGATGCCCCTCGTCATTCCAGGTCACCGCCACGCCATGGGCGCCGATCTTCTCGGCGAGCACCGCGAGGTCGCTGTCGTGCTCGACCTTGTAGGCGATGTGGTCGAGCCCCGGGCCGGTGCTGGGCGAGAGCACCAGGGAATAGGCATCCCATTCGTCCCAGGCCTTGAGGTAGACACGTCCCTGCGCGTCCCGCGAGGTCTCGCGCAAGCCGATGATGTTCACGTAGTGATGCAGCGCCAGATCGAGGTCGCTGACCTTCAGATCGACATGACCCACTCTGAGAATTCCCATTTCAGCCTCTCTTTTTCTCGGTTGTTGTTTTTTCCTGCGCGCAGGGGTCCCCCGCGGCAACGTGATTGCGCAGTGCAAGCCATCAGGTGTGTGTGCGCCGGGCAGGCCGGCGGCCAGGATTCAGCCGGCGGTTCGGAATACCGCGTACTGCCGGGCGCGGTGGCGCGACGAAGCGCTGCGGGGCGCCGGGCGATAGGCCGCGCAGCCCCATGCACGGCGCGTTGGCCGTGGAAGGACGGGAAGGCAGGTGGTCGTGCTCATTTTCTTGTTCTCCTGGCCACCGCGAAACGGATTTCGCCGTGGCTGAATGATCGCTAGATCAAAACTGATTTAATCATCAGTTACGATTAAGCGATCACATTTACCTTTTGTCAACACCCTTTCGCCACCGCGAAACAAGGACTGGCGCGGGGGAAAAACCTCTGATAGCCTAAAAACTGATGAATCAATCAGTTTTGATGATTCAATCAGACAACAACAATGACCCTGCTCCGCGGCCACTGCCGGGAGCCAAAGGAGGTAAAGATGGACGCCATCAGCTTTCGCGAAGCCATGACCCATCTCGGCGCGGCCGTGAATGTGATTACCACTGGTGGAGAAGCCGGCCTGGGAGGCTTCACCGCCTCCGCTGTGTGCAGCGTGACCGACTCACCGCCGACCCTGCTGTTCTGCATGAACAAGGGCGGCTTCCAGTACGAGCGCTTCGTGCGCAATGGCGTGGCCTGCGTCAACGTGCTGCATGGTCGCCAGGAGGACATCTCGCAGACGTTCAGCGGCGCCCTGAAGATCGGCGTCGAGGAACGCTTCGACGCCGTCGACTGGAGCCTGCTGCAGACCGCCGCCCCGGCCCTCGACGACAGCCTGGTGTCGTTCGACTGCCGCATCGTCAAGGTCAGTGAGGTGGGTACCCACGGCGTGTTCATCTGCGAGGTGCAGGCGGTACGTTTCGGGCCGCACAACGAGAGCCTGATGTACTTCCGCCGGCAGTATCACCGTCTCGCCCAGGCCTGCTGAGAACGCCTGCGCGGATACCATAATCCCGGCTGTCGAGGCATCATGTGTCGATGCGCGCCGCCCGCAGCTTCCTCGCTGCGGGCGGCGCAGAGACGATATGACCGGGGTTTACATGAAGAAACGCGACAACCCGCCTCTGGCGCCAGCCGTCGAGGCCAAGCCGGCAGCGATGCCACGAGGGCTCAAGTCGAAAATGCGCACGCGCAAGAAACTGATCGACTCCGTACAACGCCTGATCGCGGTCAAGGGCTTCGAGCAGATGACCATCGAGGACATCACCAACGGCGCGGACGTCGGCTTCGGCACCTTCTACAACCACTTCCACTCCAAGGAAGACATCGCCACCGCCCTGGTGCTGGAGAAGAACCAGGAGATCGAGGAGATCATCGGCAGCATCAACCAGGCCGAAGCGGACCGGGCGATCTCCATCGCCTACGTGCAGAAACTGTTTCTCACCCAGGCCATCCGCGATGAAATCTGGGGCTGGTTCATCGTGCGTTCGCACAGCAACCACAAGGTCATGAGCGACTCGTTCAACGAGCAGGCCAAGTCGGACATCGCCGCCGGCGTGGCCCAGGGCCGCTTCGACGTGGCCTGCATCGATGCCGCCGCGCAGATCACCATCGCCGGCCTGATCGCCGCCATGCGCAGCCTGCTCGACGGCGCTGCCGCGGCCAGCACGGTCAACAACACCGTCGAATGCTTCATGCGCCTGTATGGCCTGACGCCGGAGGAAGCACGCCGGGTCGCCCAGCTGGAGCTGCCGGCCTACGTCACCGCGCTGTTCGGCGAGGGCGGGCAGGAACGGCCGCCTACCTGATATTTCTGTCAGTTTCGCGGGGCTCGCGGCTCTGTTCCAATGTCGGGGTCGCCCACCCTACAGGAGCAGCGAAAATGGCGGACCCGCACAGCGAAATGGTCGTCAGATGCATCGTCGAGCGCTTGGGGCTCAAGCGACCACCACCGGTTGAGACCAGGTTGATAGACCTGGAAATGGACTCGCTCGACATCGTGGAACTGGTCGTAGACATCGAGAAAGAGCTGAATGTGTTGATCCCCGAGGAGGACGTTGTGGAGGAAATCACCGTCGGCCAGCTCATCGCCACCGTTAAAAACCATGCCTCCGATTCCGCTCAATAGTCGTACCGGTCAACCGCCCGCCGCCGCTCGTTGTCGTCGCGCATGTCGTAGTTGGCGGTGGTCTGGATATTGCTGTGGTGCGCCAGCTTCTGCGCGATGGACAGGTCGTGCTCCTCGATCACCCGGGTGATGAACGAGCGACGGAAGTCGTGGGGCATGATCTTCACCCCGACCTGCTGGCCGCGCTGGCGGGCGATATAGTAGATGGCGTGCTTGGTGATGCGCTCGCGGGTGATATGGCTGCCACGGCGGATGCGGTTGAACAGGAACGGATCGTCCGCCTGCCCCGCCGGCAGCTGTTCGCGGCGCAGCTTGAGCCAGGCATCGAGCTTTTCGAAGGCCCACACCGGCGCGTACTTGACCAGTTGCTTGTTGCCCTTGCCCAGCACCCGCAGGCTGCGTTCGGCGAAATCGACCTGGTCCAGGTCGATGTTGACCGACTCCGACTTGCGCATGCCGGTGCCGTACAGCAGCGCGATCACCGCCGCATCGCGCAGGCCCTGGGGGCGCGGGTCGGCGGCGCAGACGTCCATCAGCTCGCGGATCAGGCTGCGCTTGAGGTTGCGCCCCACCGGCAGGCGGCTGCCCTGCACACCCTTCACTTCACGAATGCGCAGCAGCCGTTCCTGGTCGATCAGGCCCAGGCGCCAGGCTTCGTTCATCACCCCGCGAATGGCGTTGACGTACAGCGAGGTGCTGTTGGGCGCGTAGCCGTCGCCGCGCAGCGCCGCCACCAGGTCGGTGACATGGGCGGGATCGAGGCCGTGCCAGGGCACCTCGAGGATGTCGATGTCGGCGAAACCGAGGCGGTCGGCGGCATCCTGGAGAACGTACTTCATGGTCAACTGGCTGGAAGGTGCCAGTCGGGCGAGGTATTGCGACAGCGGATTGGACAGTGACTCGGGCAAACCTTGGGGTTCCTCGACAGCATGGGTAACCGAAGCGGCGCAGGATGACCGAGCGCGGCGGCAGCGGCAAGCCCCTTCCGGCGGAACGCCGGCGCGCGGGGTAGCGTCTACAGTTGCCTGAACCACCCGCGCACCGAGGTCACATGGCATTCCACAAACTGGCCCGTACCCATCCCCGCCTGAGCATCGCCGCGCTGCTCGGGGTCCTCGGCGGGCTGTTCATCCCCGCTGAGGACAGCGTCCAGCATGTGCTGCTGGGCTGGAACATCGCGGTGTGGATCTACCTGCTGCTGGTGCTGCACCTGACCCTCAAGGCCAGCGCCGACGCGGTCCGGCGCACCGCCGACGTGGAGGACGAGAACGCCGCGCTGGTGCTGTTCGTGGTCAGCATCGCGGCAATCGCCAGCCTCGCCGCGGTGACCCTGCAACTGGTCGGCAGCCAGCACCTGCACGGCCAGGCGCTGCTCCTGCACTACGCCTGCACCGGGCTGACCGTGGCCGGCTCGTGGCTGCTGATCGGCACCATCTTCAGCCTGCACTACGCCCGCCTTTTCTATACCTGCGACGGCAAGGAGCCGCTGCTGCGCTTTGCCGACGGCGAGCGTCAGCCCGACTACTGGGACTTCCACTACTTCTCCTTCACCATCAGCGTCGCGGTGCAGACCTCCGATGTCGGCATCGCCGGCCGCACCATGCGCCGGGTGGTGCTCCTGCATTCGCTGATCGGCTTCCTGTTCAATACGGCGATTCTCGGTTTCACCGTGAACATCGCCGCCGGCCTGCTCAACTGAAACGTTTGCGCTGGAATGACAGGCATTTGCAATCACGCCACTGGTCGGAAAGTCTGGATCCAATAATCGCCGACGACCGCCGGTATTCCGCCGCGGCGTCCCGGGCTGGCGGACGAAAGCGGCGGAGAAAACGTTTGCGCAAAAAACAGCCAGCGGGCGGGAATGTGACAACCGTCATGGAACAGTAAAAAGCAGCGGGAATTATTCCTTTTCCTACAAAGTAATACTGCTATGGTTAGCCTCTGGCCGGAAAAGGCCTACAGATTCATCCGAGGTCATCGTCGCGCGGTACAAGGAGGCCTGCATGAACAAACTTACGTTCCCTGGCGCATGCCAGATGATGCGCTGGCATTTTCACCCTCTGGGCTTCGAAGCGAGCATGGATGCGCCGCGCAGTATGGTCGCCCGCCTCTTCGACCGGGCCACCGGCGAAACCCTGCTGGCGATCGCCGGCATCCCCTGCTCCACCGTCATGGCCGCCCACGATGTGGAGCGGATCATCGAAGCGGTGGAAGACGAACTGGAAGCCTTCCAGCCCTCCTGCGCCATCAGGCGTTCGGCCTGACGCTCAGACGCGCGCCTGGGCCGCCTTCACCCGCTCGATATCCTTGAGAAAACGCTCGGCCGGTACCGGCTGGCCGAGCAGATAGCCCTGCAGCGAATCGCAGCCCAGGCGGGTCAGGAAGTCCTGCTGGCGATCGGTTTCGACCCCCTCGGCAACGATGCGCAGGCCCAGCGCCTGGCCCAGGGCGACGATGGCCGAGACGATCGCGGCATCGTCGCTGTCCTGTTCCAGGTCGCGGACGAATCCACGGTCGATCTTCAACTCGTTGGCTGGCAGGCGCTTGAGGTACATCAGGCTGGAATAGCCGGTGCCGAAGTCGTCGATCGACAGGTCCACGCCCATGTCCGACAGTTGCTGCAGCACGCACAGGCTGGCGTCGGCGTCGCGCATGGCGGTGGTCTCGGTGATTTCCAGGGTCAGGCTGTTGGGCGGCAGGTCGTTGCGCTGCAATGCCGCGGCGACGCTGTCGACCAGCCCGGCATGGCAGAACTGGATGGCCGAGAGGTTCACCGCGATGCGCCAGTCGCTGTAGCCCTGGTCGACCCACTCGCGCATCTGCCGGCAGGCCTCCTCCAGCACCCACTCGCCAATCGGGATGATCAGCCCGGTCTTTTCCGCCAGCACGATGAAACGGTCCGGCAGCAGCAGGCCCATGCTCGGGTGATCCCAGCGCAGCAGGGCTTCGGCGCCGATCGGATGGCGGCCGATGGCGTCGTACTTGGGCTGGTAGAACAGGCGGAACTGCTTCTCTTCCACCGCGGTGCGCAGGTCCTGGAGCAGTTGCAACTGCAGGCGCGCGTTGCTGTTCATCGACACGTCGAAGAAGCTGTAGCCGTTCTTGCCGCCGCTCTTGGCGTGGTACATGGCGGCATCGGCGTTGCGCAGCAGTTCGTGCTGGTCGAGGCCGTTGCCCGGGTAGAGGACGATGCCGATGCTCGCCGAGATCTGCAGGTTCTGCTCGGCCACCTTGAAGGCCCGGGACACCAGGTTGACCTGCTTGGCGGCGACGTTGACCGCGTCGTCCGGGTCGTCCAGTTCCACCAGCAGGACGAATTCGTCGCCGCCGATACGCGCCAGGGTGTCCTGGCTGTGCAGGTGGCCGCGCAGGCGCACGGCCACTTCCTTGAGCAACTGGTCGCCGGTGTGGTGGCCGAAGGCATCGTTGACCGGCTTGAAACCATCCAGGTCGATGAACATCAGGGCGAAGCAGCCGCCCTGCTCCGCCACCTTGCTCATCGCCTGGTCGATGCGGTCGGCCAGCAGGGTGCGGTTGGGCAGCCCGGTGAGGGTGTCGTGCAGGGCCAGTTGGGTCAGTTCCTGGTTGGCCAGGGTCAGCGAACGCGCAAGCTCCGCGGTACGGGCCTCCAGGCGGGCATCCAGTACCGAGGTCAGCAGCGCTACCGCCAGCACCGCCAGGGTGGTGATCAGCACCAGGTAATCGAGGCCGTCACCGCTGAAACCGCTGTCGAAGGCTCCGCAGAAACTGCCCTCGGGGAAATTCGCCGCGGCCATGCCGGTGTAGTGCATGCCGACGATGGCCACGCCCATCAGCACCGCCGCGCCACCGCGCACCTGGCGCACATAGGGGGTATTGCGGCGCAGGCGGAAGGCGATCCACAACGCTGCCATCGAGGCGCCGACGGCGATCAGCAGGGACAGGCCGAACAGCAGCGGGTCGTACTCGATCCCCGGCTGCATGCGCATCGCCGCCATGCCGGTGTAGTGCATGCAGGCGATCCCCGCGCCCATGATCACGGCGCCGAGCAGCAACATGCGCAGCGGCAGGCTGCGCTGGCTGACCAGCCACAGGGCGAACCCCGAGGACAGCACGGCGATGACCAGCGACAACAGGGTCAGGGTGATGTCGTAGCCCAGCTGGATCGGCAGGCTGAAGGCAAGCATGCCGATGAAATGCATCGACCAGATTCCCATGCCCATGGCCAGCGCACCGCCCGCCATCCACAGGCAGGCGGCACGTCCCTTGGCAGTGGCCAGGCGCCCGGTGAGATCGAGGGCGGTATACGAAGCAAGGATCGCCACGCACAGGGAGATCAAGACCAGAGAGGGGGAATAACTGCCGATCAGCATGAAGGAATCCAGGAGGGGTACGACGGGGGCAATGTGCCAGCCCAAAAATCCGATGATTGTACTCAAGCTTTGGCGAAACGCACGGAGTTTCAGTGATGGCCGGATGAAACGACTGCGCGCAGGCGTTCACGGGCCGGCGTGCCAGCGAGGCTGGGCTGCGCGCCCCTGTAGGAGCTGGCTCGCCTGCGAAGGCCTGCAGAGCAGGCCCAATCCAGTCTCCGCAGAATGGAGACCGCTGCGCGGTCCTTTCGCGGGCAAGCCACGCTCCTGCAGCGCCGGTAGCCCGTCACTCCTCGGCGAACGCCGCCTGCGCATCCCAGCCGCCACCCAGCGCGGCGATCAACTGCACGCTGGCCACCAGCCGCCCCTGCAGCAGGGTCAGCACGCTGCGCTCGTTGCTCAGCGCGGTGGTCTGCACGTTGACCACATCCAGGTAGCCGATCAACCCGGCCTTGTACTGGTTCTCGGTCAGGCGCAGCGACTCCCGCGCCGATTCCAGTGCCTGCTGGCGGACCTCGGCCTCGTCGGCGTAGACCTTGAGCTGCACCAGGTAGTTTTCCACCTCGCGGAAGCCGTCCAGCACGGTCTGCCGGTACTGCGCCACGGTCTGGTCGTACACCGCCACGCTGCGGTCGACTTCCGCCGAACGCTTGCCGGCGTCGAACAGGGTCATGGCCAGGCTCGGTCCCACCGACCAGAAGCGGTTCGGCACGCTGATCCAGTCGCTGAAGCTGCTACTGCTGTAGCCGCCGTTCAGGCTCAGGCTCAGGTCCGGGAAATACGCGGCCCGGGCCACGCCGATGTTGGCGTTGGCCGCCATCACCTTGCGCTCCGCCGAGGCGATGTCCGGGCGCCGCTCCAGCAACTGCGAGGGCAAGGCTAGCGGTACCTGCGGCAGCCCCGGAATATCGCGGGTCGGCGCCAGGGCGAACTCCGCCGGGAGCTTGCCGAGCAGCACGGCGATGGCGTTTTCCAGCTGCGCGCGCTGCCAGACCAGGTCCACCAGGTCGGCCTCGGTGCTCTTCAGCTGGGTCTGCGCCTGGGCCACCGCGTCCTTGCCGGAAACCCCGGCGCGGTACTGGTTCTCGGTCATCGTCAGCGAACGCCGATACGCCGTCAGGGTGGCTTCGAGCAGGCGCTTCTGCTCGTCGAGCACGCGCAGTTGCAGGTAGTTCTGCACCAGCTCCGACTGCAGGCTCAAGCGGATCGCCGCAAGGTCGGCGAGGCTGGCCTGGGCACTGGCCTGGTTGGCATCGAGGGTTTCGCGCAGCTTGCCCCACAGGTCGATCTCCCAGCTCACCCCCAGTTGCGCGTTGTAGGTATCGCGGATCCCGCTGCTGCTGTTGCTCAGGCTCGAACTGCTGCTGCCGGTGCCCTGGCTGGAGCGGGTCTTGCCGGCGCTGAGGTCGAGGCTGGGAAACAGCGACGCCCGCGAGCTGCGCACCAGGGCCTGGGCCTGGCGGTACTGGGCGGCGTACTGCTGCACGGTCTGGTTGCCGGCATTCAGTTGCTCGACCAGGCCGTTGAGCTGCGCATCGCCATACAGCTCCCACCAGGCGCCGCGGGCCAGGGCGTCGGCAGGATTGGCCCGGGTCCAGCCCTCGGCATGCTTGAACGGCACCTCGGTGTGCATCTGCGGCCGCTGGTAATCCGGGCTCAGGGTACAGGCGCCGAGCATCGCCAGGCACAGCCCGGCGCCCAGCAGGCGTGAGCCGCGGACACCGAGCAGGCGCATCAGCGAAGGGTCGGAAAGAAACGAACGTTGGCTCATAGCGGGGTTTCCAGGGCAGCGTCGGTCCGCACTCCGCGCCAGCGGTTGAAGCGATGGCGCAGACGGTCCAGGTAGAGATAGACCACCGGGGTGGTGTAAAGCGTGAGCACCTGGCTGAAGACCAGGCCGCCGATGATGGTCAGGCCCAGCGGCTGGCGCATTTCCGAACCTTCGGCGCTGCCCAGCAGCAGCGGCAAGGCGCCGAGGATCGCCGCCAGGGTGGTCATCAGGATCGGCCGCAGGCGCAGCAGGCAGGCGCGGCGGATCGATTCGTCCGGGCTCAGGCCGTCGTTGCGCTCCAGTTGCAGGGCCAGGTCGATCATCAGGATGGCGTTCTTCTTCACCACGCCGATCAGCAGGAACAGGCCCAGCAGGGAAATCAGGCTGAACTCGCCCCCCGTCGCGTACAGGGTGAGCAAGGCCCCTACCCCGGCCGACGGCAAGGTCGACAGGATGGTCAGCGGATGGATGTAGCTCTCGTAGAGAATGCCCAGCACCAGGTACACCAGCACCAGCGCGCCGAGAATCATCAGCGGCTGGCCCTCCTGGGTCTTGGCGAAGGCGTTGGCGGTGCCGCCGAGCTTGGCGATCACCGCTTCCGGCAGCCCCAGTTTGGCCACCGCCCGCTCCACCGCGGCCAGGGCCTGGTCGGTGCTGTGGCCCTCGGCGACATCGAAGGAGATGTCCTCGGAGGCGAACTGCCCTTCGTGGCTGACGCGGTCGTTGGCCAGGCTGTTCTCGTAGCGGGCGAAGGTCGCCAGCGGCACCCGCGCGCCGTCGGCGGTGATCACCTGGACCTGCTCCAGGGTGCTCGGGTCCTGGGCGTATTTCGGGTTGATCTCCATCACCACCTGGTACTGGTTGAGGCTGTCGTAGATGGTCGAGATCTGCCGCTGGCTGTAGGCGTTGTTGAGCACCGCGGTGACCATGTTCATGTCGATACCCAGGCGCTTGGCCTGCTCGCGGTCGACCACCAGGGTCACCTGCTGGGTGCCGCTGCCGTCGCGGGCGTCGATGGCGGTCAGCTCCGGCAGCGCGCGCAGCGCCGCCACCACTTTCGGGTACCACTCGCGCAGCGCCGCGAGGTCGCCGCTCTGCAGGGTGTAGAGGTACTGCGAGGTGGTCTGGTCGCGACCGCCGCCGCCCAGTTGCAGGTCCTGGTCGGCCATCAGGAACAGGCGGCCGCCCGGGACCAGCGGCATGTTCTTGCGCAGTCGCTCGATCACCGCCTGGGCATCGAGCTTGCGCTCCTTGATCGGCTTCAGGCGCACCAGGACCATGGCGTTGTTGGTACCGCTGTTGCCGCCGATGAAACCGGCCACGCTCTGCACCGCCGGATCGGCGAGCAGCGCCCGACGGTAGATCTCCATCTTCGGCTGCATGACGCTGAACGACAGGCCGTCGTCGCCCCGGATGAAGCCCTGCAACTGGCCGGTGTCCTGCTGCGGCATCAGGGTCTTGGGCACCACCACGTACAGGGCGATATTGACGCCGACGGCGACGAACAGGCTGAGCAGGGTCAGGCGCCGATGACGCAGGGCCCAGCCCAGGCTGCGGTCGTAGCCGGCGATCATGCGCTGGTTGACCCGGTCGCTCCAGCGCTGCAGGCGGGTCGGCCCGGCGTCACGCGCATGGGGCTTGAGCCAGCGCGCGCAGAGCATAGGGGTCAGGGTCAGGGACACCAGCAGGGAGACGATGATCGCCGCCGCCATGGTGATCGAGAACTCGCGGAACAGCGCGTTGACGATGCCGCCCATGAACAGGATGGAAACGAACACCGCCACCAGCGAGACGTTCATCGACAGCAGGGTGAAGCCCACCTCCTGCGCGCCCAGGTAGGCCGCGCGCAGCGGCGGCTGGCCGTCCTCGATATGCCGGGAGATGTTCTCCAGGACCACGATGGCGTCGTCCACCACCAGGCCGGTGGCGAGGATCAGCGCCATCAGCGACAGGTTGTTCAGGGAGAAACCGCACAGGTACATGACCGCGAAGGTGCCCACCAGCGACACCGGCACCGCCAGGGTGGGGATCAGCGAGGCGCGGAAGTTGCCGAGGAACAGGTACACCACCAGCACCACCAGGACCACGGCGATCAGCAGGGTGTGCTCGGCTTCCTTGAGGGTCGCCTTGATCACCGGCGAGCGGTCCATGGCGATGTCCAGCTTGACGCTGGACGGCAGCAGCGACTGCAGGGCCGGCAACTGCGCCTTGATCTGCTCGACGGTCTCGATGATGTTGGCGTTGGTCTGCCGGTTGATCACGATCAGCACGGCCTGCTGGTCGTTGAAGAAACCGCTGTTGTAGCGGTTCTCCACGCCGTCGCTGACCTTGGCCACGTCGCTCAGGCGCAGCACCGAGCCGTCCTGGTAGCGGATCACCAGCGGCTCGTAGTCCCTGGCCTTCTCCAGCTGGTCGTTGGCACGCACCTGCCAGTTGCGCTCGCTGTCCTCGACGAAGCCCATGGGCCGGCGCTGGTTGGCCGCGGCCACGCTTTCGCGCACGTCCTCCAGGGCCAGGCCGTACTGGGCGAGCAGTTTCGGCTGCAGCTCGATGCGCACCGCCGGCAGCGAACTGCCGCCGATCTGCACCTCGCCGACCCCGGCCACCTGGGACAGGCTCTGCGACAGGATGGTCGAGGCCAGGTCGTACAGCTGGCCCTTCTGCAGCACGTCGGAGGTCAGCGACAGGACCATGATCGGCGCCTGCGACGGGTTGATCTTCTTGTAGGTGGGCATGCTTTTCATGCCGCTGGGCAGCAGGTTGCGCGTGGCGTTGATCGCCGCCTGCACTTCGCGCGCGGCGCCGTCGATGTCGCGACCGAGGTCGAAACCGAGGATCACCCGGGTCGAGCCCTGGCTCGAGCCGCTGGTCAGGGTGGTGACCCCGGCGATGGTGCCGAGCTTGCGCTCCAGCGGCGTCGCCACCGTGGCCGCCATCACTTCGGGGCTGGCCCCGGGCAGGTTGGCCGAGACCACGATCACCGGGAAATCCATCTGCGGCAGCGGCGCCACCGGCAGCAGGCCGAAGCTCACACCGCCCAGGAGCATGATCGCCAGGCTCAGGAGCATGGTCGCCACCGGGCGACGGATGAAGGGCGCGGAGAGGTTCACGACAGGCCCCCGGTCAGTCGGCGAACGGCGTTCATGCGTGTTCTCCCGCGGCATCGGCCTGCGCCTTGAAGCGCCGGGCCAGGCGGTCGAAGTACAGGTAGATCACCGGCGTGGTGAACAGCGTCAGGACCTGGCTGACCAGCAGCCCGCCGACCATCACCAGACCCAGCGGCTGGCGCAGCTCGGCGCCGGAGCCGGTGGCGAGCATCAGCGGCACGGCGCCGAACAGCGCCGCCAGGGTGGTCATCAGGATCGGCCGGAAGCGCAGGAGCGCGGCCTGGTAGATCGCCGTCCGCGGGTCCAGGCCCTGGTGCCGCTCGGCCTCGAGGGCGAAGTCGATCATCATGATCGCGTTCTTCTTGACGATACCGATCAGCAGGATGATGCCGATGATCGCGATCATGCCCAGGTCGTTGCCGCTGAGGATCAGCGCGAGCAAGGCGCCCACCGCCGCCGACGGCAGGGTCGAGAGGATGGTCACCGGGTGGATGTAGCTCTCGTAGAGCACGCCGAGGACGATGTACATGGTCACCACCGCGGCGAGAATCAGCAGCAGCGTGCTCGACAGCGAGGCCTGGAAGGCCTCCGCCGCGCCCTGGAAGCGGGTCTGCACGCCCAGCGGCATGCCGATGTCCTTCTGCACCTGTTCGATCAGTTGCACGCCCTCGCCCAGGGACACGCCCGCGGCCAGGTTGAACGACATCATCACCGCCGGGAACTGGCCGATATGGGCGATCGCCAGTTGCGCCTGGCGCTCCTCGACCCTGGCCAGGGCCGACAGGCGCACCTGGCTGCCGGCGGCGGTCTTGACGTAGATCTGCTCCAGCGCCCTGGCCCCGAGGCTGGACGCCGCCTCGGCCTGCAGCACCACGCGGTACTGGCTGGCCTGGGTATAGATGGTGGAGATCTGCCGCTGGCCGAAGGCGTCGTACAGGGCGTTGGTGATTTCCGCAACGGTCACACCGAGACGGCTGGCAGCGTCGCGGTCGATCACCAGGTAGACCTGCAGGCCCTTGTCCTGCAGGTCGCTGGCCACGTCGGTGAGCTGCGGGTACTGCTGCAGGGTGTGGACCAGCTTGTCGCTCCATTCGGCGAGCATCGCCGCGTCCGGCGAGGACAGGCTGAACTGGTACTGGGTGCGGCTGACCCGGTCCTCGATGCTCAGGTCCTGCACCGGCTGCATGAACAGGCGGATGCCACTGAGGCGATCGACCTGCGGTTGCAGGCGGGCGATCACCTGGGCCGCGCTGAGGTCGCGCTGGCCATGGGGCTTGAGGTTGATCAGCAGGCGGCCGCTGTTGAGCGTGGCGTTGTCGCCGTCGACGCCGATATAGGACGACAGGCTCTCCACCGCCGGGTCCTCCAGGATCAGCGCGGCGAGTGCCTGCTGGCGCTGGCTCATGGCGGCGAAGGAGGTTGCCTGGGGCGCCTCGGAAATGCCCTGGATCACCCCGGTGTCCTGCACCGGGAAGAAGCCCTTGGGCACGGCGAGGTAGAGCAGCACGGTGAGTCCCAGGGTCGCCACCGCCACCAGCAGGGTCAGCGGCTGGTGGCGCAGCACCCACTGCAGGGCGCTGCCGTAGCGCTCGATCGACCAGTCGATCCAGGCACCGCTGGCGCGGTAGAAACGGCCCTGCTCGGCTTCCTGCGGCTCGCGTTTGAGCAGGCGCGCGCACATCATCGGGGTCAGGGTCAGGGACACCACCAGGGAAATCAGGATCGCCACCGCCAGGGTGATGGCGAACTCGCGGAACAGCCGCCCGACCACGTCGGCCATGAACAGCAGCGGAATCAGCACGGCGATCAGCGAGAAGGTCAGGGAGATCAGGGTGAAACCGATCTGCTTCGCGCCCTTGAGCGCTGCCTGCAACGGTGTTTCGCCCTCTTCTATATGCCGGGCGATGTTCTCCAGCATGACGATGGCATCGTCCACCACGAAGCCGGTGGCGATGGTCAGGGCCATCAGGGTCAGGTTGTTGATGGAGAACCCGGCCAGGTACATGACGCCGAAGGTGCCGATCAGCGACAGCGGCACGGCGATGGACGGAATCAGGGTGGCGCTGACCCGGCGCAGGAACAGGAAGGTCACCATCACCACCAGGGCGATGGCGATCAGCAGCTCGTGCTGGACGTCCTTGACCGAGGCGCGGATGGTCTGGGTGCGGTCGGTGAGCACCATCACGTCGAGGCCGGCCGGCAGGTTGTCGGTGATCTCCGGGAGCATGCCCTTGATCCGGTCGACCACCTCGATGACGTTGGCCCCCGGCTGGCGCTGGATGTTCAGCAGCACCGCCTGGCTCTGGTTGGCCCAGGCCGCCAGGCGCTCGTTCTCGGCGCCGTCGACGATCTCGGCGACATCCTTCAGGCGCAGCGGCGCGCCGTTGTTGTAGGTGAGGATGAGGTTGGCGTATTCCTCGGGGGAACGCAGCTGGTCGTTGGCGTCGAGCATCGACACCCGGGTCGGGCCGTCGAAGTTGCCCTTGGGCTGGTTGACGTTGGAGGCGCCGATCAGGCTGCGCACGTCGGCCAGGTTGAGCCCCGCCGCGGCCAGGGCCTCGGGATTGACCTTGATCCGCACCGCCTGGCGCTGGCCGCCGGCGATGCTGACCATGCCGACCCCGCTGATCTGGGCGATCTTCTGCGCCATGCGCGTGTCGACCAGGTCGTTGAGCTTGGGCAGCGGCATGGTCTTCGAGGAAATCGCCAGGGTCAGCACCGGGGTGTCCGCCGGGTTGACCTTGTTGTACACCGGCGGTGCCGGCAGGTCGCTGGGCAGCAGGTTGCTGGCGGCATTGATCGCCGCCTGGACCTGCTGTTCAGCGACGTCCATGTTCATTTCCAGGCTGAAGCGCAGGGTCAGCACCGAGGCGCCGCCGGAGCTGGTCGAGGCCATCTGCGCCAGGCCCGGCATCTGCCCGAACTGGCGTTCCAGCGGCGCGGTCACCGCGCTGGTCATCACCTGCGGGCTGGCGCCGGGGTACAGGGTCATGACCCGGATGGTCGGATAGTCCACCTGCGGCAGGGCCGCCACCGGCAGCAGCTTGTAGGCGATCAGGCCGGCCAGGACGATGGCCAGCATGCTCAGGGTGGTGGCGACCGGGCGGAGGATGAACAGGCGCGAGAGGTTCATGCGCCAGCCTTGCCGTTGCGCGCCGGGGCCTCGGTGGACGACATGTCCGGCTTGTCCTGGCCCTGCAGGTGCTGGCCGGGGCTGGCCGGAACCTGCGCTGGATCGTCGACCACATCGACCTTGGTGCCGTCACGCAGACGGTCGGTGCCTTCCAGCACGACCCGCTCGCCCTTGGCCAGGCCTTCCTCGATCACAGTCTGCTCGCCATCGCTGGCGCCGACCTTGAGCTTGCGGATATGCACCTTGCTCTCCCCGTCGACGACATAGACGAAGGTCCCGTCGGTGCCGAACTGGATCGCCGCCGACGGCGCCAGGACCACGTCCTTGCGGGTGTCGGCGAGCAGCCGCACGTTGACGAACTGGTTGGGGAACAGCGCCTCGTCCCTGTTCTCGAAGCGCGCCTTGAACTTGAGGGTGCCGGTGGTGGTGTCGATCTGGTTGTCGATGCTGTTCAGCACGCCGCTGGCCTGCTGGCGGGTGTCGCCACGGTCCCAGGCCTCCACCGGCAGCGGCGCGCCGCTGCGGAAGCGCGCGAGCACGGTATTCAGGTCGCTTTCCGGCAGGGTGAAGGCCACGGTGATCGGCTGGGTCTGGGTGATCACCACCAGCGCGGTGGCGTCGTTGGCCGCCACCAGGTTGCCGAGGTCGAGCTGGCGCAGGCCGAGGCGGCCGCCGATCGGCGCGCGGATCCTGGTGAAGTCGAGGTTCAGCCGGGCATCGCCGACCGCCGCCTGGTTGGTCTTGATCGTGCCCTGGTACTGGGCGACCAGCGCCTCCTGGGTGTCGAGGGTCTGCTTGGCGATGCTGTCTTCGGCGTACAGGCCCTTGTAGCGGGCCAGGTCGATCTGCGCGTTCTTCAGTTGCGCCTGGTTCTGTGCCAGGGTGCCTTCGGCCTGTTGCAGGGCGATCTGGTAGCTGCGCGGGTCGATTTCCGCGAGCAGGTCGCCGGCCTTGACCTGCTGGCCTTCCTGGAAGTGGATCTTGACCAGTTCCCCCGCCACCCGGCTGCGCACGTTGACCGTGTTGGTCGCGGTCACGGTCCCGAGGGCCTTGTAGTACAGCGGGAAGTCGCCGACCGTGGCCGGCGCCACGCGCACCGGCACGCTGGCCGTGGACGAACCGAAGCCCGGCCGTCCCGGACCGCCCATCGGGCCGCGGCGCCCGCCGCCCTGGGCCTTGGCTTCGCCCTTGGCGACCGGTGCGGTGTGAGTCGCCGGCGCGGGCCACAGCCACCAGCACAGGCCGGCAATAACCAGGAGAATCAACAGGCTGAACAGCCAGCGACGGGAGGAACGGGAGGAAGATTGCATCGGGTTCTCGACCATGAGTACGCAGGAAACTTTGAAGGAGGCTGAACGATAAGCACTCGAACGGTTTTAGCAAAGCGCCTTTACCGGCAATTTACCGATCGCTGACGTTGCCAAAGCCCTGAACTGTAAACAAAAACGGCCTGGACAGAGCCAGGCCGTTTCAATGTTTTACATTTGTCGGCGCAGGTTGCCGACCGCGCCCTTTATTTCAGGGCGGCCAGTGCTGCGTCGTAGTTCGGCTCTTCGGCGATTTCACCGACCAGCTCGCTGTGCAGCACCTTGTCGTTCTCGTCGACCACGACCACCGCGCGGGCAGCCAGGCCGGCCAGCGGACCGTTGGCGATGGCCACGCCGTAGTTTTCCAGGAACTCGCGGCCGCGCAGGGTCGACAGGTTCTTGACGTTGGTCAGGCCTTCGGCGCCGCAGAAACGCGCCTGGGCGAACGGCAGGTCGGCGGAGATGCACAGCACGACGGTGTTGGCCAGGTCGTTGGCCTGGGCATTGAACTTGCGCACGGAAGTGGCGCAGGTCGGGGTGTCGACGCTCGGGAAGATGTTCAGCACTTTGCGCTTGCCGGCGAAGTCTTTCAGCGACACGTCGGCCAGGCCTTCGCCGACCAGCGAGAACGCCGGAGCCTGTGCGCCGGTCTTCGGCAGCTCGCCGTTGACCTGAACCGGGTTGCCTTTGAGAGTCACTTGAGCCATGAGCGGAGTCCTTATGCGGGGATTGAAGGACCCAGAGTTAAGCACGAAAGTGCGCGCGCACCTATGGGGGAATGCAAATTGTTGAATTGACCGACAATTATTGTGGACAATCCGACGCATCAGATCCAGACAATCGAATCCCCTGTAGGAGCGCGGCTTGCCCGCGAAGGACCGCAAAGCGGTCCCGAACCTCATCGCTTCCTTCGCGGGCAAGCCACGCTCCTACAAGCCCTGATCACGGCAACAGCGAGTACACCACCGACGACAACGCCACCAGCCCCACCACCACGACGAACACATTAGACAGCTTGCCGCTGTACTTGCGCATCGCCGGCACGCGGCGGATCGCGTACATCGGCATGAGGAACAGGATCGCCGCGATCACCGGGCCGCCCAGGGCCTCGATCATGCCGAGGATGCTCGGGTTGAGGGTGGCGACGATCCAGCACACCACCAGCATCAGCGCCGCGGTGACGCGGTCCAGGGTCTTGGCCTGGGGGCGCTTGCCGGTCTTCAGGATCATGCCCTTGAGGCCTTCGCTGGCACCGATGTAGTGACCCAGGAACGATTTGGCGATGGCGACGAAGGCGATCAGCGGCGCGGCGAAGGCGATGGTCGGGTTGCTGAAGTGGTTGGCCAGGTAGGACAGGATCGACAGGTTCTGCGCCTTGGCCTCGGCCAGTTGGGCCGGCGACAGGGTCAGCACGCAGCTGAAGACGAAGAACATGACCATGGCCACCATCAGCAGGTGGGCACGGGCGAGGATCTGCCCGCTGCGCTCGTCGGCGTTGGCGCCGTAGCGGCGTTTCTGGTCGACGGCGAAGGCCGAGATGATCGGCGAGTGGTTGAAGGAGAACACCATCACCGGGATCGCCAGCCACAGGGTATGCAGGAAGGCGCTGCCGCCGGGCAGGTCGGTGGCGGTGCTGAGGATGCCGCCGTTCCAGTGCGGGATGAGGAACACGGCGAGGAATGCCAGGGCGACGATGAACGGGTAGACCAGCAGGCTCATGGCCTTGACCGTGGCCTGCTCGCCGCAACGGACCACGCCCAGCAGGCCGAGGATCAGCACGAAGGACAGCAGCGCGCGGGGCGGCGGCTGGATGTGCAACTGGTGCTCGAGGAAGCTGCCGACGGTGTTGGTCAGGGCCACCGAGTAGATCAGCAGGATCGGGAAGATGGCGAGGAAGTACAGGACGGTGATCATCGCCCCGGCGCTGAGGCCGAAATGCTCCTCGACCACCTCGGTGATATCGCCGCTGTCGCGTCCGGAAAGGACGAAACGGGTCAGGCCGCGGTGCGCGTAGTAGGTCATCGGGAAGGCCAGCAGCGCCAGGATCAGCAGCGGCCAGAAGCCGCCGAGGCCGGCGTTGATCGGCAGGAACAGGGTTCCGGCGCCGATGGCGGTGCCGAACAGGCCGAGCATCCAGGTGGTGTCATGACGATCCCAGCTGGCGAGGCGCGCCGCGGGGGTGGATTCGAAGCGTTGTTCAACGCTCGGGGACTGCTCGTTCATTCCGGGTGCAACTCCACTCGCAAGACTGCAACAGCACCGGAAGCGGCTGAATAGACACCTCAGCACACCCCGGCCATAAAAGAGGGGCGCGATTGTGCGCTGATTGGTTGCACTTGCAAAGCCCTGTCCGAGGAATGGTTGCACCTTTGCGCGACATCACCCGGTTGCGCTCCTACGGGGGAATGAACTGCGCCCCGGATGCTGGACAACAAATCCAATATCCGGGGCGCAGTTCAGAGGCGTGGCAGCGCTTATTGCACTGCGGCGAACGCCTCGGCCACCTGCTGCAGGTTGTCCGGACGCAGGCCCGACATGCACACCCGGCCGCTGTCGATCAGGTACACGCCGAACTCGTCACGCAGGCGACGCACCTGGGCGACGCTGAAGCCGGTGTAGCTGAACATCCCGCGCTGGCTGAGGAAGAACGAGAAGTCCTGCCCCGGCAGCAGCACCGCCAGCGCATCCACCAGGCCCTGGCGCATGTCCAGGATACGCAGGCGCATCTGCTCCACTTCTGCCGCCCACTGGGCATTCAGCCCGGCGTCGTTGAGCACCGCGGCCACCAGTTGCGCGCCGAAAGCAGGTGGACTGGAGTAGTTGCGGCGTACGGTGGCCTTGAGCTGGCCGAGCACGCTCTGCTGGGTCTCGGCGTCGTCGCAGACCACCGACAGGCCGCCTACCCGCTCGCCGTACAGCGAGAAGATCTTCGAGAACGAGTTGCTGACCAGGCACGGCACGCCGGCCCGGGCCGCTTCGCGGATGGCGAAGGCGTCGTCCACCAGGCCCGCGCCGAAGCCCTGGTAGGCGATATCGAGGAACGGAATCAGGTTGCGCGCCTTGACCACCTCGATCACCTGTTGCCACTGGGCCTGGTCCAGGTCGACGCCGGTGGGGTTGTGGCAGCACGGATGGAGCAGGACGATGCTGTTGGCCGCCAGGCTCTGCAGGCTGGCGAGCATGCCGGCGAAATCGACGCCGCGGGTGGCCGGGTCGAAGTACGGGTAGGTGTGCACCTTGAAGCCGGCGCCTTCGAAGATCGCGCGGTGGTTGTCCCAGGTCGGATTGCTGACCCAGACCTCGGACTCGGGGAAGTAGCGCTTGAGGAAGTCGGCGCCGACCTTCAGCGCGCCGGAACCGCCGACGGTCTGCACGGTGGCCACGCGACCGCTGGTGACCGCCGGGTGCTCGGCGCCGAACAGCAGGTTCTGGATCGCCTGGCGGTAGCCGGCCAGGCCTTCCATCGGCAGGTACAGCGAGGCTTCATGGGGCTTGGCGGCCAGGCGCCGTTCCGCCTCGCCCACCGCCGCCAGCTGCGGCACCACGCCGGCGGCGTCGTAATAAAGGCCGATGCTCAGGTTGACCTTGTTGGCACGCGGATCGGTCTTGAAGGTTTCCATCAGGGACAGAATCGGGTCACCGGCATAGGCATCGACATGTTTGAACACAGCGCACAACTCCTTGGGAGAGGATCAATCGAACAAAGTGTGTCGAGAATACCCGGAGTAGGGGCCAAGGAACATGCCCCCGGCGCAACCGATGTATGCATGGACGCATGAATCCGAACCTGCAGGAGCGAGCTTGCTCGCGAACGGCGGCGCGCCCGTTCGCGAGCAAGCTCCTACAGCACGACCTGCCTAGGCCAAAGCCTGCAACTGCTCCCACTCCTGCGCCGTCACGCTCACCCCTTCCCTTTGCGACTTCGCCCGCTCCTTGAAGCGCCGCGCCCCCGGCATCCGCGTCACCCCCACTGCCTCCAGCTGCCGCACCAGCTCGCGGCTGCGTTCGGCGAAACGCTCGCCCTGGGCCAGGCTCGGGTCGATGACGATCAGCAACTGCCCGGTCCACGGCGTCTTCGCCCCCGGGTGCTGCGACCAGTCGAACTCGAAGGAGAAATTGCCCCCGGTCAGCGCCGCCGCCAGCAACTCCACCATCATCGACAGGGCCGAACCCTTGTGCCCGCCGAACGGCAGCAGCGCGCCGCCGTCGAGGATCGCCGCCGGATCGCGGGTCGGCTGGCCCGCACGGTCCACACCCATGCCCTCCGGCAGCAGCTCGCCCTTGCGCGCGGCGATCTGCACGTCGCCATGGGCGATGGCACTGGTGGCCATGTCGAAGACGATCGGCGCGCCGCCCGCGCACGGCGCGGCGAAGGCGATCGGGTTGGTGCCGAACAACGGCCGCTGCGCGCCCTCGGGGACCACGCAGGTCATACTGTTGACCACGCTCAGCGCCACCAGGCCCTCGTCGGCGAAAGGCTCGACATCCGGCCACAGCGCAGCGAAATGGTGGGAATTGTGGATCGCCAGCACCGCGATGCCGGCACTGCGCGCCTTGCTCACCAGCAGGTCGCGCGCCACCGCCAGGGCCGGCTGGGCGAAACCGCCGCCGGCATCGACGCTGACATAGCCACTGGCAACATCCCGCACCACCGGCTCGGCCCGGCCGGCGACCCAGCCGCTGGCCAGGGTCGAGACATACCCCGGGATACGGAATACCCCATGACTGTGGGCGCCATCGCGCTGGGCACTGGCGCAGTTGCTGGCCAGCACAGCGGCCACCGCCTCGCTGCAACCGTGGCGGACGAAGATGCGCTGCAGCAGGTTGACCAGCTCGGCAAACGGAATCTGTCTGGCAGGTGCGGACATCTGGAGCTCCCTTGATTGGAATTGGACGGGGAACAGCGACAGCAATGAACAGGACTTTCCTCGCATGACAGCAATCTGTCAAATATTGACTTAATGACAGAAAACATTCATTTTCTGCCTCCAGCAACACCGCCAGCGAGAACGCCCCGTGAGCCAACCGATCAAGCAACGCCTGGAAAACAGCCTGCACGACGCCTCGGCCTCGGGTCGCAAGATCGCTACCTACATGCTCGCCCACCTCACCGACCTGCCCTTCGAGACCTCGGCCAGCCTGGCGCAGAAGATCGGGGTCAGCGAGTCCAGCGTCGGGCGCTTCTGCCGCGCCCTCGGCTACGAACACCTGAAAGCGCTGAAACAGGACCTCAAGGACGACCTCGGTGACGGTCCGTGGCTGGTGGGCGATCGACTGCAAGAATTCCGCCAACAGCCCGGCGATGACGGCGAAGGCCGCAGCCTGGAACTGGAAATCGCCGCCCTGGTGCGGGTCCACGAATACCGCCGCACGCCCGAATGGGACACCGCCGCGCAGCGCCTGGCCGAACGCCCGCGGGTGTTCATCGCCGGTTTCCAGACCGAGCGCGGCATCGCCCAGTGCATGAGCCACCTGCTGCAGTACCTGCGCGACGGCGTGCAGGTGGTGGACGGCAGCGCCGGGCACTTCGGCGACGTGCTGCTGGGTGACCCGGCCCGCTGCGCGCTGGTGGTCTTCGAGGCGCGCCGCTATTCGCGCCATGCCCTGCTGCTGTGTCGCAAGGCACGGGAAGCGGGCATCCCGGTAACACTGGTTACCGACACCTTCTGTGACTGGGCCGAGGCCAACGCCGACGAGGTGTTCCGCATCCCCACCCAATTCAACCTGTTCTGGGAGTCCACCGCGACGATGCTGTCGTGGGTACACCTGATGGTCAACGAGGTCTGCCGGAAACTCGGGCCTGATGTTGAAAAACGCTTGGACGCAACTGCCGCTCTACACAACGAGTTCGTTGGCTACACGTCAACGGCAAAACAATAGCCAGAGAGTGCATTCACAGATCGAGGTGTCAGATGAAACCTGTCATTCGTTTCGCGGGGGCCTGCGCATTGCTGCTGGCCGGCATCACGTCGGCCCAGGGCGAAACCCTGAAGATCGCCACGGAAGGCGCCTACCCGCCCTTCAACTATGTTGATTCGGACAACACCCTGCACGGCTTCGATGTGGATATCGCCAAGGCCCTGTGCGAACGGATGAAGGTCGAATGCACCCTGGTCGCCCAGGACTGGGAAGGCATCATCCCGGCGCTGATCGCGCGCAAGTACGACGCGGTGGTGGCGTCGATGATCGACACCGAGGAGCGGCGCAAGAAGATTGCCTTCACCCACCACTACTACCGCACCCCGCTGTCGGTGGCAGTAGCCAAAGACAGCGAGATCAGTGACGCGCAGACCGATTTCAAAGGCTACACCGTCGGCGCCCAGGCCTCCTCGACCCAGGCCATCTATGCCGAGGATGTCTATGGCAAGGCCGGCGCCGACGTGAAGCTGTACCCGACCCTCGACGAAGCCAACGCCGACCTCGCCGCCGGCCGCCTGGACGGGGTCATCGCCGACAAGTTCCCGCTGCTGGAATGGCTGAAGAAGACCGGCAAGGACTGCTGCAAGGCCCTGGGCGACGTCAATGGCACCCGCGCCGACGCGGCGATCGCCGTGCGCCAGGACGACGATGCCCTGCGCGAGCGGCTGAACACGGCACTGGCGGCGATCGTGGCGGATGGCACCTACCAGAAGATCGCCGGCAAGTACTTCGATTTCGATATCTATCACTGAAGCACTGGCATCCCCTCTCCGTAGGAGCTGGCTTGCCTGCGAAGGATCGCGAAGCGGTCCCCAGAAATTGCATTGGCGCTATCAATTTGGGACCGCTTCGCGGTCCTTCGCAGGCAAGCCAGCTCCTACAGGTTCATGCGTACAAGGGTTCCGACCATGCTCGACCAACTCTCCCTGCTCTCCTTCGCCAGCGGCGGCTGGGGCCAGGCGCTGCTCGCCGGGGCCCTGGTGACCGTGGCCCTGGCCCTCGCCTGCCTGCCCATCGGCCTGCCCCTGGGCCTGGCCGTGGCCCTCGCCGCGCGCTCGCAGAAACGCCTGCCGCGCGCCTGGGCCACGCTGTTCTCCACGGTGTTCCGCGGCCTGCCCGAACTGCTCACCCTGCTCATCATCTATTACGGCTGCCAGATCGCCGCGCAGAAACTCCTCGCCGCCCTCGGCTATGAAGGCGAGGTGCTGATCAACACCTTCCTCGCCGCCATGGTCGCCTTCAGCCTGGTATTCGCCGCGTTCTCCAGCGAAATCTGGCTGGCCGCGTTCAAGACCGTGCCCAAGGGCCAGTACGAAGCCTGCGCCGCCCTCGGCCTGCGCAAGCACACCGCTTTCGCCACGGTGATCTTCCCGCAGTTGCTGCGCATCGCCCTGCCCGGCCTGTCGAACAACTGGCTGTCGCTGCTCAAGGACACCTCGCTGGTCTCGACCATTTCCCTGGTCGACCTGATGCGCCAGACCAACCTGGCGGTCAGCGTGACCAAGGAACCGATGCTGTTCTACGGCGTCGCCTGCCTCTGCTACCTGCTGTTCTCGGCGCTGTCGGGGCGGGTGTTCACTGCCATCGAGCGGCACTACAGCCGCCATCTGCGGAGCGCCCGGACATGACCTTCGAACAACTCCTGGCCCTGCTCGTCGATCCCGACCTGCTGGAACGCTACGGCCCGCGCTTCATCGACGGGCTGCTGGTGACGGCGAAACTGGTGGCGATCTCCTTCACCCTCGGCGCCCTGCTCGGCCTGCTCCTGGCCCTGGCGCGGATGTCGCGCCACCGCCTCGTGCAGCGCCTGAGCGCCGGCTACATCTATTTCTTCCGCGGCTCGCCGCTGCTGGCGCAACTGTTCCTGCTGTACTACGGCCTCGGTTCGCTCAAGGCCTTCTGGCAGGACGTCGGCCTGTGGTGGTTCTTCCGCGATGCCTGGTACTGCACCCTGCTCGCCTTCACCCTGAACACCGCCGCCTACCAGGCGGAGATCTTCCGCGGCAGCCTGCTGGCGGTGGCCCCGGGGCAGTACGAAGCCGCCGACGCCCTGGGCCTGAAGCGCTCGACCACCTTCTTCAAGGTGATCCTGCCGCAGTCGCTGGTGATCGCCGTCGGGCCGCTGGGCAACGAACTGATCCTGATGATCAAGGCCAGCGCCATCGCCTCGCTGGTGACCATCTACGATCTGATGGGCGTGACCAAACTGGCCTTCTCGCGCAGTTTCGACTTCCAGATCTATCTCTGGGCCGCCGTGCTCTACCTGCTGATCGTCGAGGCCGTGCGCCGCGGCCTGAAACTCATCGAGGCCCGCCTGGGCCGTCACCTGCGCTGAACCCTGCCGTAGAGGAACCTTTCACATGCACTGCCAAACCATCGTTCTCGGCGCCGGAATCGTCGGCGTCAGTACCGCCCTGCACCTGCAGGCGCGCGGCCGCAAGGTCGTCCTGATCGACCGCGACGAACCGGGCAGCGGCACCAGCCATGGCAACGCCGGGCTGATCGAACGCTCCAGCGTGATCCCCTATTCGTTCCCGCGGCAACTGTCGAAGCTGGCCCGCTACGGCCTCAACCAGCAGTCCGACGTGCGCTTCAGCTGGCGCTACCTGCCCAAGGTCGCGCCCTGGCTGCTGAGCTACTGGCGCAACTCGGCGCCGGCGCCGCTGGCCGAGGCGACCCGCGCCATGCTGCCGCTGGTGCAGCGCTGCGTGGAAGAACACGACCAGTTGATCGAAGCCGCCGGCGCCCAGGCCCTGGTCAAGGCCAACGGCTGGATCGAGGTGTACCGCGAGGAAGCCGCGTTCGCCGCGGCCAAGGCCGATGCCGAGTCGCTGCGTGCCTACGGCCTGGCCTTCGAGATCCTCGACCGCCAGCAACTGCATGCGCGCGAAGGCGACCTCAGCCAGGGCGCCATCGGCGGCATCCACTGGCTCGACCCCAAGACCGTGAGCAACCCCAGCGCGCTGGTGCGCGCCTATGTGGCGCTGTTCGTGCAGCGCGGCGGCCAGTTCATCCACGGCGATGCGCGCAGCCTGCGCCAGGTCGGCAGTGACTGGCAGGTAGACAGCCGCCGCGGCCCGATCAGCGCCGAAGAGGTGGTGATCGCCCTCGGCCCGCAGGCCGCCGAGCTGTTCAAGCCGCTGGGCTATCGCATTCCGCTGGAAATCAAGCGTGGCTACCACGCCCATTACCGTGCGCGTCCCGGCGCGCACCTGAATCACTCGATCTGCGATGCCCAGGCCGGTTATGTGCTGGCGCCGATGGAACAGGGGATCCGCCTGACCACCGGGATCGAGTTCGCCGCCAGCGACGATGCCGCCAACGAGATCCAGTTGCAGCGCTGCGAAGCCGTGGCCCGTGGCCTGTTTCCCCTCGGCGAGCGGATCGACGAGACGCCATGGCTGGGCCGCCGTCCGTGCCTGCCGGACATGCGCCCGGTGATCGGCCCGGCCAGTCGGCACAAAGGCCTGTGGTTCAACTTCGGCCACGCCCACCACGGCCTGACCCTGGGCCCGGTGAGCGGTCGGCTGCTGGCGGAAATGATGACCGGCGCGACCCCGTTCACCGACCCCGCGCCCTACAGCGCCGAACGTTTCCACTGAAGCAACGAAAAAGGCCGACGCGGATGAGGTGTGGGCCTAATGCCGGTCAGTTAGCGTTCTGGGAGTTTGGGGAGTGTCGGTGTCGGTGTCGGTGTCGCGAGCTTATCCAGTACAGGCGGTGACGCCACCGGCCCCTTCCGCCTCTACGGCGGGTCCATTTTGTCTTGGCAAAATGGACGAAAACCGCCCGCTCCCACAGCCGGCCCTACGCTTCGCTTCGGGTCCCCTCCTTCCGGTGCCTTGCGGGGGCTCCGCGGCCTACGACTTGCTGCGCAAGTCTTCACCTCGCGTCTTCGGCTACGCCGAAGGGTGCTACGCACCTGCCCCCTCCAGACACCTCCACTCGGCCGGCTGAAGTCGCAATTGGCTGCGTCTGAAACTACGCGCACGCAGAGCAAGAGCAAGAGCAAGAGCAAGAGCGCCTTGCATGTCTCGGATTACCGATGCCGATGTCGTTTTCGAAGATGGGTTCATCGTGTCGCCGCCCGTAACTCGCGACGTCAGGAGGCCGAGCGGAGGTGTCTGCCGGGGCTGTGCGCAGCACCTTCGGCGTAGCCGAAGACGCGAGGTGAAGACTTGCGCAGCAAGTCGTAGGCCGCGGAGCCCTGGCAGGCGCCGGAGGGAGGGGACCCGGAGCGCAGCGTAGGGTCGGATGCAGGAGCAAGCGGTTTTCGTCCATTTTTGCCAAGACAAAATGGACCCGCCGTAGAGGCAGAAGGGGCCGGTGGCGTCACCGCCAGCAATGGATCAACTCGCGGCAGCGCCACCACCACCGCCGTGAAGAACCCAAAAAAAAGCCCCACCGAAGTGGGGCCTGAAGAAGTAACGGATGAAGGAGCGATGTCGCTTAGAACACGTACTGCGCGCGCATTACGAAGCCGTCGCCGTCGTCGTCGCCATTGGCGTTCTGGGCGTTGTCGACCTTGGCCTTGACGTAGGTGCCGCTCAGCTTGATCGACTCGTTGGCGTACCAGTTCAGACCCAGGTTGTGCACCTTGCCTTCGATGTCGGCAACGCGGGCGAAGGCGCCGTTGTCGTCTTCAGCTTCGATGTGGTCGTAGCGGTAGAACACTTCCCAGGCACCGATCTGCTTGTTCGAAGGCTTGATCGCGTCGAACTTGCCGAGCTTGTAGCCACGCGCCTCGCCAGTGATGGTGTAGGCGATCTGGCCGTAGTAACCGGTGGCCTTGATGTCCTGGTAGGCGGCAGCGTCGGCTTCGACCTTGCGCTTGAGGTACTCACCCTGGATCGAGAAAGGACCGGTGGCGAAGGCGGCTTCCAGGCCCCAGGCGCGGTCGGTGTCGTAGGCACCGGCCGGGGTGTTGTTGGCGCCGGCGAGGGTCAGGCGGTTGCCATTGTTGCCGGCATCCTGGCCACCGTCGGTGCTCACCCCACGCATGCCCAGGCGGCTGCGGATACGGCCGTCGAAGACGGTGTCGGACAGGTCGCGCTGCGCCACGTTCACACCGAAGTGCAGGACGTTGCCGTCGCTGTGCAGCGGGGCGAAGACGCCGCGGAAGTTGAACTGCTTGGTGCTGTCGCCGTCTTTGTCGGCGTTGGTGGCGTCCTTGGCGTAGGCACCGCCGGACAGGTACACGGACTCACCGATGGTGCTCGACGCCTGGATGCCCAGGCCGCCGTTGTGACCGTTGACCCAGTCGGCCAGGTCGTAGGCAGCGGTACGCTCAGGAGCGGTTACCCACTTGGAGCTGGTGGCCTTTTCCAGACCGAACTCGGGGTCGAAGCGACCGACCTTGATCGACACTGGCTTGAAGCCGTTGTAGGCCAGCGAGGCTTCGTCGAAGTAACCGTCTTCGGTACGGTTGTCACCACCGGCGTTGTGGGAGAAGTCGTAGTTGATCTGGTAAGCCCAGTCGGTGGCCAGAACGCCGCCGATTTCCAGGAAGGCACGACGGAAGTAACCGGCGTCGGCGGTGTTGCCGTTGTTGGTGTAGAAACCGTCGAAGCGGCTGTAGTCAGCCTGGATACGACCACCGATCTTGAAGCTGTATTGCTTGTCAGTAGTAGCGACCTCGAGGCCACCTTTGGTCTTGACTACGATATCGGCGCCGTCGGTGGTCACGGTACCCGCGAAAGCCTGGGCGGTAACGGCCATGGCCAAGGCGCTGGCTACGAAACCTGCGAAGTGCTTACGGATCATCGATGAAGCTCCCCTAACGTTTATGGTCTTGATTACGTTGAAAAAAACACGCGGCTCAGGCCACTTGTGCTGGGGAGGAATCTTGGCGGGGGGTTATGTCAGATCAGTGGCTGTTATATAAATGTTTTGTTACAGCGGAACTTTTTTACTCCGAACGGAAATATGGCAAAACGCCCGGCCCACGGGCCTCTCCGCCATTTCAAACTGCTTGCCCGCGACCGCTTCGGCAACGCGCAGGCAAAAAAATACGCCCGGTCCGCTAAAGCGGACCGGGCGTATTACGTTTTCAGTCGCCTGGGCGATCAGCGCTTGCGCAGGATCACGCTGCCGATGGAGTAGCCGGCGCCGAACGAACTGAGCACGCCCAGGGCCCCCTTGGGCAGGTCGTCCTGGTGGCTGTGCAGGGCGATCACCGAGCCCGCCGAGCTGGTGTTGGCATAGCGGTCGAGGATCACCGGCGCCTCGTCCTCCAGGGCATCGCGGCCGAGCAGTTTCTTCACGATCAGGTGGTTCATGCTCAGGTTGGCCTGGTGCAGCCAGAAACGCTTGACGTCGCTGACGTTGAGGTTGTTTTCCGCCAGGTGCTGGCCGATCAGCTCGGCGACCATCGGGCACACCTCGCGGAACACCTTGCGACCTTCCTGGACGAACAGTTTGTCCGGCGCGCCAATGCCCTCCTCACCCGCACGGTTGAGGAAACCGAAGTTGTTGCGGATGTTGTTGGAGAACTGGGTCAGCAGCCTGGTGCTGACGATATCGAACTGATGCGCCGAAGTGGCCAGGTCGGCCCGCTCCACCAGCACCGCGGTGGCGGCATCGCCGAAGATGAAGTGGCTGTCGCGGTCACGGAAGTTGAGGTGGCCGGTGCAGATTTCCGGGCTCACCACCAGCACCGCCCGAGCCTGGCCCAGTTGCACGCTGTTGCAGGCGGTCTGGATGCCGAAGGTGGCCGACGAGCAGGCGACGTTCATGTCGAAGCCGAAACCGCTGATGCCCAGGGCCTGCTGCACTTCGATGGCAATCGCCGGATAGGGTCGCTGCAGGTTGGAACAGGCGACGATCACCGCATCGACGTCGGCAGCGGTCCGACCGGCCCGTTGCAGGGCCTGCTCGGCGGCCGCCACGGCCATCTGGCAGAGGATCGACGGTTCGTCGTTGCTGCGCTCGGGCAGGCGCGGCGTCATGCGCTGCGGATCGAGGATGCCGGCCTTGTCCATGACGAAGCGGCTCTTGATCCCGGAAGCTTTCTCGATGAAGGCGGCGCTGGACTCGGCCAGCGCCTCGACCTCGCCGCGCTCGATGGCGGCGGCATTGTCGGCGTTGAACTGCGTGACGTAAGCGTTGAAGGACTCCACCAGCTCTTCGTTGGAAATGCTGTTGGCCGGGGTGTACAGGCCAGTGCCGCTGATGACGACGTTATGCACGGTCGATCCTCTGTTCGGGGCCGGCGCCAGACGGGCGTCGACGGGTCGGTTCGGCGAGCTGGCACCAAGGTACCAACTCGTACAGGCAATGCGCCCGATCATACGGGGCATTGCCGACTGTTTGTCACCGCCACCCGGGGAAATCCCCCGATGGCGAAAAATATCGCCAAGTGTGCCACAACTGCGCCGGGTTGGCCTCTGTCCGGCCATCCCCGGCGCCTGTCGGTCTGGGGCGATCAGGCTTCCACCTGGCTCCACTGCTTGCTCAGGCGCTTGTCGGAAATCGGCACCTTGGTCCCCAACTGCTGGGCGAACAGCGATACCCGGTACTCCTCCAGCCACCAGCGGTACAACTGCAACTGCTCGTCGCGCTTGCCTTCCTGGGCATGCTTGTCGGCACGGGCCTTGTACTGCGTCCAGCAGTTACCCAGCTCGCCACTCCAGACCCGATCCTTCTGCACCTGCGCGCCGAGTTTCTCCAGACGCAGTTCCACCGCCTTCAGATAGCGCGGCAGTTCCTTGAGCCAGATCCCCGGGGTTTCCCGGACGAACCCCGGGTACACCAGGTTGCCGACCTGCTGCTTGATATCGTTGAGCGCCACCGCCTGGGCCAGGTCGATCTTGCCCTTGAAGCGCTTCTGCAGGCCGTGCCACAGCTTGAGGATTTCCAGGACCAGGCGCGCCAGGCGTTCGGCGTGATCGCTCCAGTCGCCGCGCTTGCGCTCGGCCAGCGAGGCCAGGGCCGCGCCATCGCGCGGCAGGGTGCTTTCGCCTTCCAGCACACAGCTGTCTAGGCTGGCCAGGAAGATGTCCTCGACCAGCGACTCGACCCGGCCCAGCTCGCGATAGAGCAGGCCCAGTTCGGTCAGGCCCGGCAGCTTGCTGCGGAGGAACTTGGCCGGCTCCGCCAGTTGCTGCAGAAGCAGGCGCTGCAAGGCGCGACGGTGCTGGAAGGTGGCCTCGGCCTGGGTCGAGAAGCGTCCTTCCTTGACCGTGCCGCCCTCTTCCACCAGCGCCGGATAGACTGTCATCGACAGCCCGGCGATCTTCTGCTGGGCGGTCTGCTCGACCTTGCCGAAGCCCTTGGCTTCCACCGGCTTCTGCGTTTTCTCCGACTGCGGCACGGCCAGCGCCGCCTGGCTGGCCGCGGCGAAACGCGCGGTCAGCTCGGCCAGGTCGCGGCCTTCGCCAAGGAACTTGCCCTGGCCGTCGACCACTTCGATATTCATCTTCAGGTGGTTTTCCACCTGCACCGCGGCCTCGGCCCAGGCCTCGTCGGCAACCCGTGCGCCGGTCATGCGCAGCAGCTCGCGGCCCAGCGCCTGGGGCAACGAGCCCTCGGCGAAGGTCATGCGCGCCAGCGCTGCCTTGACGAAGTCCGGCACCGGCACGAAGTTCTTGCGCAGGGCCTTGGGCAGGTTGCGCACCAGGGCAATGCACTTGGCCTCCAGCAGCCCCGGCACCAGCCATTCCAGGCGCTCGCCCGGCAGGCTCGGCAACAGCGGCGCCGGCACCCGCACGGTGACGCCATCGCGCGGGTGGTTGGGCTCGAAGTGATAGCTCAGCGACAGTTTCAGATCACCCAGGCGCAGGGTGTCCGGGTACTGCGCGGCGGTGACCTCGCTGGCCTCGCGGGCCAGGACGTCCTCGGCGCGCATGATCAGCAGGTTGGGGTCTTTCTGGCTGTTGACCCGGTACCAGCTGTCGAAGGTGGCGGTCTGGTGGATCTCCGCCGGCAGCCGCTCCTCATAGAAGCCGTAGAGGGTTTCCTCGTCGGCGAGGATGTCGCGGCGACGGGCCTTGGCCTCCAGTTCGTCGAGTTCTTCCAGCAGCTTCTGGTTCGCCGCCAGGCACTTGGCCCGGGAGTTGATCTCGCCCCTGACCAGGCCTTCGCGGATGAACAGCTCGCGGGAAGTCTGCGGATCGATCGGACCGTAGTGCACCGGGCGCCGGCCGACCACGATCAGGCCATACAGGGTCACCTGCTCGAAGGCCACCACCTGGCCGCGCTTCTTCTCCCAGTGCGGCTCGAAGTGGTTCTTCTTCAGCAGATGCCCGGCCAGCGGCTCGATCCAGTCGGAATCGATCTTGGCTACCATGCGCGCGTAGAGCTTGGTGGTTTCCACCAGTTCGGCGGTCATCAGCCACTGCGGGCGTTTCTTGCCGATGCCGGACGACGGATGGACCCAGAAACGCCGCTGGCGCGCGCCGAGGTAGTCGCCGTCCTCGGTCTTCTGGCCGATCTGGCTGAGCAGGCCGGAGAGAATCGCCTTGTGCAGCCGCGGAAAGTCCGCCGGTTCCTTGTTGACGCCAAGTTGCAGGTCGCGGCAGATCAGCCCGAGCTGACGATGGGCGTCGCGCCATTCGCGCAGGCGCAGGTAGTTGAGGAAGTTCTTCCGGCACCAGTTGCGCAGCGGGCTGGAGGTCAGCGCCTGGCGCTGCTCCTCGAAACCGCGCCACAGGTTGACCAGCGCGGCGAAGTCGGAATCGGCGTCCTTCCATTGCGCATGGGCCTGGTCGGCGGCCTGCTGGCGCTCCGGCGGACGCTCGCGCGGGTCCTGCACCGACAGGGCGCTGGCGACGATCAGCACTTCCTGCAGGCTGCCCTGCTTCGCCCCTTCCAGCAGCATGCGGCCCAGCCGCGGGTCCACCGGCAGGCGCGCCAGCTGGCGGCCGAGCGGGGTCAGCTGGTTCTCGCGGTTGACCGCCGAGAGCTCCTGCAGCAGGTTGAAACCGTCGCTGATGGCCTTGCCATCCGGCGGCTCGATGAACGGGAAGGCATCGATCTCGCCGAGGCGCAGATGGAGCATCTGCAGGATCACCGCGGCGAGGTTGGTGCGCAGGATTTCCGGATCGGTGAAGGCCGGTCGCGCGTTGAAATCCTCTTCGCTGTACAGGCGCACGCAGATACCCGGCTCGACCCGGCCGCAACGGCCCTTGCGCTGGTTGGCGCTGGCCTGCGACACCGCCTCGATCGGCAGGCGCTGGACCTTGGCGCGGTAGCTGTAGCGGCTGATGCGCGCGGTGCCGCTGTCGATCACGTAGCGGATGCCCGGCACGGTCAGCGAGGTCTCGGCGACGTTGGTCGCCAGCACCACTCGACGCCCCGGATGGGACTGGAAGATGCGCTGCTGCTCGGCCGGCGACAGGCGCGCGTACAGCGGCAGGATTTCGGTATGGCGCAACTGCGCCTTGCGCAGCACCTCGGCGGCATCGCGGATCTCGCGCTCGCCGGGGAGGAACACCAGCACGTCGCCCGGGCCCTTGCCGACACTGCGCTCGTGGGCGGCGATCTCGTCGAGGGTGGCGAGGATCGCCTGGTCCACGGTGAGGTCGTCTTCGACCCGGTTGCCCTCCTCGTCCTGCTCGCTGGTCAGCGGGCGGTACCAGGTTTCCACCGGGTAGGTGCGCCCGGAGACCTCGATGATCGGCGCATCGTCGAAGTGCTTGGAGAAGCGCTCCAGGTCGATGGTCGCCGAGGTGATGATCACCTTGAGGTCGGGACGGCGTGGCAGCAGGGTCTTCAGGTAACCGAGCAGGAAGTCGATGTTCAGGCTGCGCTCGTGGGCTTCGTCGACGATGATCGTGTCGTAGCGTTCGAGGAAGCGGTCGTGCTGGGTTTCGGCCAGGAGGATGCCGTCGGTCATCAGCTTGACCAGGGTATTGGCGTCGCTCTGGTCCTCGAAGCGCACCTGGTAGCCGACCAGTGCCCCCAGTGGCGTGCCCAGTTCCTCGGCGACCCGGCTGGCGACGCTGCGCGCGGCGATCCGCCGTGGCTGGGTGTGGGCGATCAGGCCGTACTGGCCGCGGCCCAGCTCCAGGCAGATCTTCGGCAACTGGGTGGTTTTGCCCGAGCCGGTTTCGCCGGCGATGATCACCACCTGGTTTTCCGCTACCAGTTTCTTGATCTCGTCGCGCTTGGCGGCGATCGGCAGGCTATCGTCGTAGCGGATGCCCGGCACGCTGGCCTTGCGCGCGGCGGCCTGGTCGCAGGAAGCCTGGACCCGCTCGGCCCACTGGGCGAGCTTGGCGTCGTCGGGGCGCTTGCGCAGTTCGTGCAGCTGCCGGCGCAGGCGGTGGCGCTCGGCGGCCATGGCGTGATCGAGGTTTTTCAGCAGTTGCCCGATGGCGGCGTTCTGGTCAGTCATGAGGTCTGTGGCGGCGCAGGTTAGCCGGCGATTGTCGCAGATTTGCCGGGGCTCGGCACGGCTCCCCGGACATGACTGGCCACAAACCCCCGTAGGAGCGTGGCTTGCCCGCGAAGGACCGTGCCAGCGGTCCCGGAGATAACCGCCATTGGGGACCGCTGCGCGGTCCTTCGCGGGCAAGCCACGCTCCTACGGGGGTTTTAGCCAGAGATCGCCCTGGATTGTTTAGCAGAACCTTGCCTGAAGTTACACAAACGCCAATTTAATAACCCTTAGCCAGCATGGGAGTATCGAGGAATGATTTTGCCCACCGCTGTGTCCCATCCGTGCCAGGCCCCTTCGTTCCCGAAGGTGCGCGCCCGTCGTGGGGAAAACCCGCTGATCCATGTGATCCTCGCCTTCTGGGCCCTGTGGCATTGCCGCCACGCACGCCCACCAGATTCCGTTCTCGCCTGACCGATCCCACGGCCGGCGCCCCTGCGCAGGCCTTCATGTCGATTGCCGCCGCGCCCGTGCGCGGACGGTCTGCGCGCCCGCGTGGCGCAAGCGAGAACACCATGCACTTTGCCCCCATCGAGCAGGCCCGCGAGTTCCTGGCCGCCAACCCCGATATCGAGATGATCGAGCTGTTCATCCTCGACGCCAACGGCGTGCCCCGCGGCAAGCTGCTGCACCGCGAGGAACTGCTGGCGGTCTACGAAAGCGGCCGGCCGCTGCCCAGCACCATCCTCGGCCTGACCCTGCACGGCGAGGATGTGGAAAACTCCGGGCTGGTCTGGGACGTCGGCGATATCGACTGTCGCGCCTATCCACTGGAAGGCAGCCTGGTGCGCCTGCCCTGGCGCAGGATTCCCACCGCCGCGGTGCAGGTCAGCATGCACCCGAGCGCGGGCCTGCCGGCGGCGGTCGCCGACCCACGGCATGTCCTGCTGCGGGTGATCGAAGCGCTCAAGGCCGACGGCTACCACCCGGTGATGGCCTGCGAGCTGGAGTTCTACCTGCTCGACCAGCAGCGCGACAGCCAGGGCCGACCGCAACCGGCGCTGGATGCCGACGGCGGGCGACCGCGAAGTACGCAGGTCTATGGCCTGCGCGAACTGGAACAGATCGAACCCTTCCTCGCCGACCTCTATGCTGCCTGCAAGGCCCAGGGCATCCCGGCGCGCACGGCGATTTCCGAATACGCCCCGGGCCAGGTGGAAATCACCCTGGAACACGGCGACGCGCTGCTGGCGATGGACCAGGCGGTGCGCTACAAGCGCATCGTCAAGGGCGTGGCGCACCAGCACGGCATGCAGGCCTGCTTCATGGCCAAGCCCTTCGATCATCTGGCCGGCACCGGCATGCACCTGCATGTGAGCCTGGCCGATGCCGAGGGCAACAACCTGTTCGCCAGCGACGACCCGGCCGGCACGCCGCTGCTGCGCCAGGCGGTGGGCGGGATGCTCGCCGCCCTGCTCGACTCGCTGCTGCTGTTCTGCCCCAACGCCAACTCCTACCGCCGCTTCCAGGCCAACAGCTACGCGCCGCTGGCGCCGACCTGGGGCATCGACAACCGCACCGTGAGCCTGCGCGTACCCGGCGGCCCGGCCCCGACCCGGCATATCGAGCACCGCATCTGCGGCGCCGACGCCAACCCGTACCTGGCCGCCGCGGCCCTGCTCGGCGCGGTCCACCACGGCCTGCGCCAGCAACTCGACCCGGGTGCGCCGGTGGAAGGCAACGGCTACGCCCAGGCCAGCGAACTGCTGCCCACCGACTGGCTAAGCGCCCTCACCGCCCTGGAGCGCTCGGCCTGGGCCCGCGACACCCTCGGCGCCGACTTCCTCGGCGTCTACCTCGCGGTCAAGCGCGCCGAATACCGTCAGTTCATGGCCGAGGTCGGCGAACAGGACTGGCGCTGGTACCTGACCCAGGCCTGAACCGTTTTTCACTTTCGCCAAGGATTCGCCACATGAATGCAGCTTTGAACACCGGCACCGCCCAGCGCGCCGCCTCCTACTACAGCGCCACCCTCAACGACCCGACCCAGTACCCGACCCTGCAGGGCAGCGTGGAGGTCGATGTGGCGATCATCGGCGGCGGCTTCACCGGCGTCGCCAGCGCGGTGGAGCTGGCCGAGCGGGGCCTGAAGGTGGCCATCGTCGAGACCAACCGCATCGGCTGGGGCGCCAGCGGACGCAACGGTGGCCAGGTCACCGGCAGCCTGTCCGGCGACGAGGCCATGCGCAAGCAGATGCGCGCCCGCCTCGGCGATGACGTCGACGATTTCATCTGGCACCTGCGCTTTCGCGGGCACGACATCATCCAGCAGCGGGTGGCACGCTACGGCATCGACTGCGACCTCAAGCGCGGCCATCTGCATGCGGCGATGAAGCCGTCGCACATGGCCGAGCTGGAGGGTTTCGCCACCGAGGCACTGCTGCGCGGCATGGGCGACCAGGTCGAGCTGCTCGACCGCGAGGGGGTGCGGCGCCACCTCGATTCGCCGCTGTACCTCGGCGCCCTGAAGAACCAGCGCAACCTGCACCTGCATCCGCTCAACCTGTGCCTGGGCGAAGCCCGCGCGGCCCATGGCCTCGGTGCGCTGATCTTCGAAAACTCGCAGGTCCTGGAGATCGTCCACGGCCCGCGTCCGGCGGTGGTCACCGCGCAAGGGCGGATCGAGGCAAAGCAGGTGCTGCTGGCCGGCGACGTCTATCACAAGCTCGAACCGGGCCAGCTCAAGGGCAAGATCTTCCCGGCCATGGGCGGCATCGTCACCACCGCGCCGCTGGGCGACCTGGCCCGCCAGCTCAACCCTCACGACCTCGCGGTGTACGACTGCCGCTTCGTCCTCGACTACTACCGCATGACCGCCGACGGCCGCCTGCTGTTCGGTGGCGGCGCCAACTATTCGGGACGTGATTCACGGGATATCGCCGGCGAACTGCGGCCGTGCATCGAGCGCACCTTCCCGGCGCTGAAAGGCGTGCCGATCGAGTTCCAGTGGAGTTGCGCCATGGGCATCGTGGTCAATCGCATTCCGCAACTGGGCAAGCTGTCGCCGAACGTCTGGTACTGCCAGGGCTATTCCGGGCACGGCATCGCCACCAGCCACATCATGGGCGAGATCATGGCCGAGGCGATCACCGGGACGCTGGAGCAATTCGATACCTTCGCCGGCTGCTCGCACATTCGCGTGCCGATGGGGGATCTGCTGGGGAATCCGCTGTTGGCGGCGGGGATGTGGTACTACCAGATGCTCGAGAAGCTGCGCTGAGTCTGCAGTTTCATCCTTCTGTAGGAGCTGGCTTGCCTGCGAAAGGACCGTGAAACGGTCCCCGATAGCGCTGATTTCCAGGACCGTTTCACGGTCCTTCGCGGGCAAGCCACGCTCCTACGGGGGGAATGGATGTGAACCATTGAAAAGGGCCGCATGTGCGGCCCTTTTGGCAGGAAGATCAGGCGATCTTCTTGAGTCCCAGCTTCTTCAGCTCTTCATCCCGCAGCTCGCGCCGCAGGATCTTGCCGACGTTGGTGGTCGGCAGCGCCTCGCGGAACTCGACGTAACGCGGCACCTTGTAGCCGGTGACGTTGGCACGCATGTGCTCCATCACCTGCTCGCGGGTCAGGGTCACGCCTGGCCTGGCGACGATGAACACCTTGATCACCTCGCCCGACTTCTCGTCCGGCACGCCGATCGCCGCGCACTGCAGCACGCCCGGCAGGGCCGCGAGCACGTCTTCCAGCTCGTTGGGGTACACGTTGAAGCCGGAGACCAGGATCATGTCCTTCTTGCGGTCGACGATACGCATGTAGCCGTCGGCCTGGATCACCGCGATATCGCCGGTCTTCAGCCAGCCTTCGCCGTCGAGGATCTCGGCGGTGGCATCGGGACGCTCCCAGTAACCCTTCATCACCTGCGGGCCCTTGATGCACAGCTCGCCGACTTCACCCAGCGGCAGTTCGTTGCCGGCGTCGTCGATGACCTTGCACAGGGTCGACGGCACCGGAATGCCGATAGTGCCGATCTGGTTGCGATCGGCCGGGTTGACCGTCGCCACCGGGCTGGTCTCGGTCATGCCGTAGCCTTCGCAGATGGCGCAGCCGGTGACTTCCTTCCAGCGCTCGGCCACCGACATCTGCAGGGCCATGCCGCCGGACAGGGTGAGCTTCAGCCCGGAGAAGTCGAGGCGACGGAAGTCCGCGTTGTTGCACAGGGCAACGAACAGGGTGTTGAGGCCGACGAAGCCGCTGAACTTCCACTTCGACAGTTCCTTGACCATCGCCGGCAGATCGCGCGGGTTGCTGATCAGGATGTTGTGGTTGCCGATCAGCATCATCGCCATGCAGTGGAAGGTGAAGGCGTAGATGTGATAGAGCGGCAGCGGGGTGATCAGGATCTCGCAGCCCTGGCTGAGGTTGGAGCCCATCAGCGCCCGGCACTGCAGCATGTTGGAGACCAGGTTGCGGTGGGTCAGCATCGCGCCCTTGGCCACGCCAGTGGTGCCGCCGGTGTACTGCAGCACGGCGACTTCGTCGCTGGCCGGCGATGCTTCCCGGACCGGCTTGCCGCGCCCCTTGGCCAGCGCGTCGTTGAAACTGACGGCGGTGGGCAGGTTGTAGGCCGGGACCATCTTCTTCACGTACTTGATCACGCTGTTGACCAGCAGACGCTTGAGCGGCGGCAGCAGATCGGCGACTTCGGTGACCACGACGTGCTTGACCGACGTCTTCGGTACGACCTTCTCGGCCAGGTGCGCCATGTTCGCCAGGCACACCAGCGCCTTGGCACCGGAGTCGTTGAATTGATGTTCCATTTCCCGCGCCGTGTAGAGCGGGTTGGTGTTGACCACGATCAGGCCGGCACGCATGGCACCGAAGACCGCGATGGGATATTGCAGAACGTTCGGCAGTTGAACGGCGATGCGATCTCCGGGTTGCAGGTCGGTATGCTGCTGCAGGTACGCAGCGAAAGCACCGGACAACTCGTACAGCTCGCCATAAGTCAGGGTCTTGCCCAGATTGCTGAATGCCGGTTTATCGGCGAAACGCTGGCAGGACTGCTTCAATACCGCCTGGATATTCGGGTACTCGTCCGGGTTGATCTGCGAAATGACCCCGGCTGGGTACTTATCCTTCCAAAAGTTTTCGATCATGGAAGCCCACTCCTCCAGCAACAGCGAATTCACCGCGTCGATGCGATTGTTATTGATATTTGATGTCAGTTTATTGCAAACCGAGTGATCAGAAGCGCGCCGAGAGTAACAGCTTTGATTTGTGTCGCCTAGAGCTAAGGTAGCCTAACTGGTCATTAAAATGACTCATCATGTTGCTACGGTCATTTTTAGAGTTAATAGTCTAAAGACTTTGTTCGGCGCCATGAAAAAGCCGCGAGAAGCGCCTTTTTCAAGGCTCTAACTCGCGGCTTTCGGCTTGACTCAAGGGGCTTATGCGGGCTCTCTCAACTCGCGCCGCAGGATCTTCCCGACCGGTGTCATCGGCAACGAATCGCGCAGGACGATGTGCTTGGGCACCTTGTAGCCAGTGAAGTTGGCCTTGCAGTAGGCCTTCAGTTCTTCCAGGGTCACGCCGCCCTCGCGGGCCACGACGAACAGCTTCACCGCCTCGCCGGAGCGCTCGTCCGGCACGCCGATGGCGGCGCAGGCGGCGACTTTCGGGTGGGCCATGACCACGTCCTCGATCTCGTTCGGGTACACGTTGAAGCCCGAGACGATGATCATGTCCTTCTTGCGATCGACGATGCGGGTGAAACCGTCCGGATCGATCACCGCGATGTCGCCGGTCCTGAACCAGCCGTCGCCATCGAAGGCCTCGGCGGTCGCGTCCGGACGCTGCCAGTAGCCTTTCATCACCTGCGGCCCCTTGATGCACAGCTCGCCGCGTTCGCCCAGGGGCATTTCGTTGCCCTCGTCATCGGTGACCTTGAACGCCGTGCCCGCCACCGGAATCCCCACGGTCCCGAGGCGCGCCAGTTCACCATAGGGGTTGGTACTAGCCACCGGCGAGGTTTCGGTGAGGCCATAGCCCTCGACGATGCGACAACCGGTGATCTGCTCCCAGCGCTCGGCAGTGGCCTTGACCAGCGCGGTGCCGCCGGAGTTGGTGACCTTCAATGCGGAGAAATCCAGGTCCTTGAAGCCGGGGTTGTCCATCAGCGCGACGAACAGGGTGTTGAGCCCCAGCAGCGCGGAGAAGCGCCACTTCTTCAGTTCCTTGACGAAACCCGGGATATCCCGCGGATTGGTGATCAGGACGTTGTGGTTGCCGGTCACCATCATGCACATGCAATTCGCCGTGAAGGCATAGATGTGATAGAGCGGCAGCGGCGCGATCATCACTTCCTGGCCGTCCTTGAGCAGCTTCTGCCCATCCGCGCCGAGCTGGGAGAAGCAGGCCAGGACCTGGAGCATGTTGGCCACCAGGTTGCCGTGGGTGAGCATCGCCCCCTTGGCCACCCCGGTGGTGCCGCCGGTGTACTGCAGCACGGCGATATCGTCGTGCGCGGACTGCACCGGCTTCAGCGCATGGCCCTTGCCCTGGCGCAGCACCTGCCTGAACGGCAGCGCCTGCGGCAGGCTGTAGGCGGGGACCATCTTCTTCACCTTGGCGACGAGGGTGTTGACCAGCCAGCCCTTGGCCGGCGGCAGCATGTCGCCCATCTTCGCCTCGATGAGGAAGTCGATGCCGGTGTCCGGCAGCACCTCCTGGACCAACTTGCCGAACATGTTCAGGTAGACCAGGGCCCGGGCGCCGGAGTCCTTGAACTGGTGGCGCATTTCCCGGGCGGTGTACAGCGGATTGGTGTTGACCACGATCAGCCCGGCGCGCAGCGCACCGAACACGGCGATGGGGTACTGCAGGACGTTGGGCATCTGCACGGCGATACGCTCGCCCGGCTTGAGGTCGGTGTACTGCTGCAGGTAGGCGGCGAAGGCCGCGGAGTAGCGATCCAGTTCGGCGTAGGTCAGGGTCACGCCCAGGTTGCTGAAGGCCGGTCGGTCGGCGAACTTCTTGCAGGAGCGTTCGAATACTTCGATCACCGACTTATAGCTGCTCATGTCGATCTGTGAAGGTACGCCAGCGGGGCGCTTGTCGTTCCAGAAATCGGCGTGCATTTATTATTGTCCTCGGTCCTGAGCCTTTTCGGGGCCGCATTGCTGCTTGCAAAACGGCGTTCTGCGGACGTTAGCAGCTATGCGACAGGTGGCAAATATGCCAAGCGTTGTCATTGATCGTGTGAATCTTGGGTCACCGTGCCTTGCAATTCATCAAGCGGCTATACACTCAACGGCATCCCACGGCCTGGAAAACCGCCCATGCTCTACGACGCTTTCTGGCTGCCGGCCAGCAATCATTGCAGCCTGTATGTCCACCAGTGGCTGCCGTCTACACCGGTGCGCGCGGTGGTCTTGCTGGCCCACGGCATGGCCGAGCATGCCGGCCGCTACCAGCGTTTCGGCGAGGCCCTGAGCAGTGCCGGCTTCGCCCTCTATGCCCACGACCAGCGCGGTCACGGACGCACCGCCGAGCTGGGTACCCTTGGCCTGTTCGCCCGCGAGAACGGCTGGAACAGCGTGGTCAACGATCTCGGCCTGCTCAACCAGCACATCGGCCAGCAGCATCCCGGCGTGCCGGTATTCCTCTTCGGTCACAGCATGGGCAGCTACATCGCCCAGGCCTATCTGCTGCACCACAGCGCCAGCCTGCAGGGTGCGGTGCTCAGCGGCTCGAACTTCCAGCCGCCGGCGCTGTACCGCGCGGCGCGGCAGATCGCCCGCCTGGAAAGCTGGCGCCAGGGCCCGCTGGGGCGCAGCGCCCTGATCGAGTGGCTGTCCTTCGGCTCGTTCAACAAGGCCTTCAAGCCAAACCGCAGCGCCTTCGACTGGCTCAGCCGCGACCCCGACGAGGTGGACAAGTACGTGCAGGACCCGCTGTGCGGCTTCCGCTGCTGCAACCGCCTGTGGATCGACCTGCTCGCCGGCCTCGAACAGATCAGCCGCACCGGCAACCTGGCGCAGATCGATCCGAACCTGCCGATCCTGGTGATTGGCGGCGAATGTGATCCGGTCAGTGCCGGCAAGCGTCTGAAGGATCTGACCGGTGCCCTGCGCCTGTCCGGGAACCAGCACGTGGAACTGCGACTCTATCCGCAGGCCCGCCACGAACTGCTCAACGAAACCAACCGTGACGAGGTCACCACGCAGGTGATCGACTGGCTCGAACGGACCCTGGCCCTTGGCCGCCCCGTGCGCAGCGAGTGATACTGCCTCCCCGTCGCACCCAGAAGGAATCTCCTGAATGACCCAGGTCACCAACACGCCTTACGAATCCCTCGAAGTCGGCCAGACCGCCAGCTTCAGCAAGACCGTCGAAGAACGTGACATCCAGCTGTTCGCCGCGATGTCCGGTGACCACAACCCGGTGCACCTGGATGCCGAGTTCGCCGCCAGGAGCATGTTCAAGGAGCGCATCGCCCACGGCATGTTCAGCGGGGCGCTGATCAGCGCCGCGGTCGCCTGCGAGCTGCCCGGCCCCGGGACCATCTACCTGGGCCAGCAGATGAGCTTCCAGAAACCGGTGAAGATCGGCGACACCCTCACCGTGCGCCTGGAAATCCTCGAAAAGCTGCCGAAATTCCGCGTGCGCATCGCCACCCGGGTGTTCAACCAGCACGAAGAGCTGGTGGTCGACGGCGAAGCCGAGATCCTCGCCCCGCGCAAGCAGCAGACCGTCGACCTGGTCAGCCCGCCACCGATCAGCATCGGCTGATCAGCCTCACAGCCCTTGCAGGCGGCGCTCGATGAAGCGCCGCTCGGGCTCCTGCCGGGTCAGGCCGAGGGCGACGCGATACGCCTCGCGGGCCTGACCGCGGCGGCCCAACTGGCGATACAGCTCGGCCCGCGCGCAATGCGCTGGCTGGTAGTCGCGCAGGTCGCCGCGCTGCAGAATCGCTTCCACCACCGCAAGTCCGGCCTGCGGCCCGTCCCGCTGCGCCAGGGCGGCGGCGCGGTTGAGTTCGATCACCGGCGAAGGCCAGCCGCGCAGCAACACATCATAGAGCCCGACGATCTGCACCCAGTCCGTCTGCGCCGTGCTCGCCGCCTCGGCATGCACCGCGGCGATCGCCGCCTGCAGGCTGTAGGGGCCGAAGCGCCGGCTGCGCAACGCCTGTTCCACCAGGGCGCAGCCTTCGCTGATCAGGGCCGGGTCCCACAGCCTGCGGTCCTGCTGCTCGAGCAGGATCAACTCGCCCGGCACCGCGCTGCGCGCCCGCGAGCGTGACGCCTGCAACAGCATCAGCGCCAGCAGGCCGAGCACTTCCGGATCGGGCAGCAGCTCGCGCAACAGCCGCCCCAGGCGGATCGCCTCGGTGCACAGGTCATCGCGCACCACACTGTCGCCGGATGACGCCGAATAGCCTTCGTTGAACACCAGGTAGATGACCCGCAGCACGCTGTCCAGGCGCTCCGGCAACTCGGCGAGGGCCGGCACCTGGTAGGGAATCCGCGCGTCGCGGATCTTGGCCTTGGCGCGGACGATGCGCTGGGCGATGGTCGCCGGTGTCTGCAGAAAAGCCCTGGCGATTTCCTCGGTGGTCAGGTCGCAGACCTCGCGCAGGGTCAGCGGCACCTGGGCATCCGCCGCCAGCGCCGGGTGACAGCAGGTGAAGATCAGGCGCAGGCGGTCGTCCTCCAGCTCGTCCTCGTTCATGTCCTGTGCCTCCAGATGCTCCAGGGCCTGGCGCAGAACCTCGGGCGAGCGCTCGAAGCGGGCTCGCCGACGCAGACTGTCGATGGCCTTGAAGCGCCCGGTGGACACCAGCCAGGCCCGCGGGCTCGCGGGAATGCCGTCGCGCTGCCAGCGTTGCACGGCGATGAAGAAGGCTTCATGCATCGCCTCCTCGGCCAGCTCGAAATCACCCAGCAAGCGGATCAGGGTCGCGAGAATCCGCCGCGACTCCTCGCGATAGACCGCCTCGACCGCCGCGCGGACCGCCTGCGCCTCGGCCATCAGTCGTCCAGCGGCCCGCTCAGCAGTTCCACCAGGCGATCGAGACTTTCGCCCCAGCCGCGGTGGAAGCCCATCTCCTCGTGGGCCTGGCGATCGCTGGCGCTCCAGTGCCAGGCGCGGGCGGTGTAGAGGGTCTTGCCGTGGATATCGTCGAGGGTGATGACCACGGTCATGAAGGCCTTGGCCGATGGCACCCAGCCGGGACCGAAGGCGTCGGTGAAGACGATCCGCTCCGGCGCGACGATATCGAGAAACACCCCCTGGTTCGGGTACTCGCTGCCGTCGGCGGCGCGCAGCACGGTGCGGAACAGGCCGCCGACCCACAGCTGCATCTCGCACAGCGGCGTGGTCATGCCGTGCGGGCCCCACCAGCGGCTGAGCAGCTGCGGATCGGTCCAGGCACGAAACACCCGGGTGCGCGGTGCGTCGATCAGACGACTCAGCGACAGTTCATGCAGCGCCTCTCCCTGGCCGGGTTGTTGAGGATGCATTGGTGTTGTTCTCCTCGTTCAGGGTTGCAGCTCGCGCACCGGCCGGACCTCGACGCTGCCGACCCGCGCCGCGGGAATGCCGCGGGCGATGTTCAGCGCTTCGTTGAGATCGCGTGCCTCCACCAGGTAGAAGCCGGCCAGTTGCTCCTTGGTTTCGGCGAAGGGGCCATCGGTCAGGCTCATCTGGCCGCCCCGCACCCGCACCGTGGTGGCGGTCCGCACCGGCTTGAGCGCCTCGGCGGCGAGCATGCGCCCGCTGTCGAGGATCGACGCCGCGTAGGCCATGCATTCGGCATCCGCGGGGCTCTCGGGCAGACCGTGCAACAGGGTTTCATCACAGTAGACCAGGCACAGGTATTTCATGATGTTCTCCGACGCGGGGTGAAGGGCGATCGATGACTGGCGTCAGGGCTTGAGGTCGAACAGGGCTTTCTGGGTTTCCATGTCGAAGGGCGCCGACCAGTGTTCGTGGATGACCTGCCAGGCCCCGCCGCGGCGCCGGTAGCCCACGGTGACGCGCATGTAGCCGCACTGGCTTTCGTCGTCCGCCGGGCCGCAGCGATTGAGCCAGTGCGCCAGGGCCAGGTCGCTGTCGGCGTGCACGGTGAGTTGCGCCACCTCGAAGACCATCGGCCCGGTACAGAAGCCCATGCACATTTCCCAGTGCGCGCGGTAGGCGGCCTTGCCCTTGAACTGCAGGGACTTGATCGCATCGAAGGCGACGATGTCGTCGGCATAGGGCGCGACGATGGCGTCCAGGTCGCGGTCTTGCACCGACTGGATCCAGCGCTCGACCAGTTGACGGATTTCGTGTTCGGCTGCGGTATTCATCGCTACGCCCTCCGGGGCTTCGTCAGGTTGCGGCGCCGGAACATTCCGGCGCCTTCACTCACTGGTCGAACGGGAGGAGCGGCAATCGACAGGCCGGCTGAAAAAAATCAGCGCGGCTCCAGGGGAATCCAGATTTCCACCGTGCCGCTGGCCGACTCGGGGTCGAAGGCTTCGCCATAGCGCTCGAACTCGGGCGCGTCGGCCGCGCGTTCGCCGGACTGCGGGAGCCATTGTTTCCAGATCTTTTCAAAGGTATGACCGAGGCCGCTGATCTTGCCGTGGTGCTCGAACACCGCATAGCGCTGCGGGGCCAGGGTGTGCCAGGTAAATTCCTGGGGCAGTGCATCGGGGCTGCGCACTTCGACCCCGGCGATGTAGAGAAACCCGCCCTTGCCATCGAAGTTGCAGCAGACCCCGTAGCTGTCGCAGCCAATCTGCCCGGGAACCTTGCCGATATGTGCGGCGAAACGCTGCCAGAGAGCAGGAATGCCTTTGTTGGTCTGCAGGGTGTAACGCTCGCCGAAGCCGGCGATGGTGAACGAACGTCCATTCTCGATTCTTGCCGGAGCGAATCCGGCCTCCATCTGGGTCGACATTTCCGTGCCTCACAAGGTCTGGTCAAGAAAGCTGGCAGGACGGCATTTTCGGTTGCCGCGCCTGCTGGCACTCGGCTAGCGTAACTGCGTTGCACACTTCGGGGAATCTGCCAGATGGCATTAGTCAGCCAGGCGTTACGGACTTGTGGACTGGTCGAATCTTCCTGGGTTCAGGCCAGTGACGCCGCGCGCTTCGAGCGCCACACCCACGACGAGTACGTCCTGGGCGCGAACCTGCGAGGAAATGAACGGATCTGGCTGGATGGCGAGACCCTCGACGTGCCTCCCGGGGCCATCACCCTGTACAACCCGCTGGCGGTCCAGGCCTCGGAATTCGGCGCGGGTGGCGTGGAATACATCAGCCTGCACCTGGCCCCGGACGCGCTGCAGCGGATCGCTCGCGAAAACAACCTGAAGCAGGCGGACGGCCTGCCGAGCTTCGCCCAGGGTGTGTTGCACGATGCCGGACTGTACCGCGCCATCATCGACTTCGCCCGCAGTGCCGACACACAGCCTGCCTGTCAGGAAGAGGCGCTGCTGAGCCTGCTGGCCCGGCTGCTCGAACAGCCCACCGCGCCGTTGCCTGAACAGACCCGCGCGGTGCGCCAGGCGATCCAGTGCATGCGCGACACCGCGCAGGGCCGGCTGGAGCTGGAAGAGCTGGCGGCGGTGGCCGGCCTGAGCAAGTACCACTTCGTGCGCTGTTTCAAGAAGGCCACCGGGCTGGCGCCGTTGCAGTACCACATGCAGGTGCGCCTGAGCGAGGCGCGCCGTCGCCTGCGTCTCGGCGCGCATCCGGCGGAGGTGGCGGATGCTCTCGGTTTCTATGACCAGAGCCACTTCATCAACGCCTTCCGCCGGGTCATGGGCATCACGCCCAAGCACTACTGGCTGGCGTTCAGAGGGCCGGGGCGAGGATGAATTCGCGGTAGCCGGAGACGATCACGTAGACCGCGAAGTAGCAGAAGATCCCCGCCGAAGCCAGGTACGACCAGATCAGCAGACGATCGCCGAGCAGTCGCCCGCCATGACTGGCGACCCCGCACAGGGTCAGGCACCAGAGCACTCCGGCGCAGAAGAACCCGCCGAGGAACAGCCCCGCCTCCAGCGGCCCGCCAGCGCCGGAACGGGAAATCAGCACCCCGCCCACCGCGGCGAACCAGAGGATCGCGCTGGGCGAGGACATGGCCAGCACGATCCCGCGGAGAAACTCGCGCCAGGGCGACTCGCGCACCACCTGCACCGCGGTATCCAGATGCGCATCACCGCGCAGCGCCGCCAGCAGCATCTTCACCGCGAACCACACCAGCAGCAGCGAGCCGCCGATCCACAGGGTCCAGCGCACCGCCTCGAACTGCAGCAGTACGGTCATCCCGGCCAGCGCTGCGAGGGCATAGAGCAGATCGCCGACACAGGTGCCCAGGCCCAGCCACATGCCCTGCCAGAAGCCGCGCTGCATGGCCAGGGTAATCATGGCGATATTGGCGATGCCGATATCCAGGCACAGGGACAGGCTGAGAAGAAATCCGTTGGAGAAAGGCATGAAGGGATCCGCTACCGACTACGAAAAAGGCAGCCGGTATTGAAGCGGATCGGGCAGGGAATGTATTGGAAGAAATTGCGGATCAGGCCAGGGCTGCCTGCTCGAAGACCTCATCGGCCCACTGGTTGAGACTCTTGCCCTGCTTTTGCGCGGCAATGGTCGCCGCTGCATGGACCTCCGGGCGAATGCGCAGCATCACCTTGCCGGATGCCGGTTTGTCCGGTGTCACACCGCGCTCGCGGCAATCGGCGAGATAGTCTTCCAGCGCGCCCCTGAATGCCTCGTGCAGTTCACTGACGGAACTCGCGTGGAAACTGATGATGTCGCGCACACCCAGCACCCGCCCGACGAAAATATCGTCGCGGGCATCGTACTCGACCCGCGCCGAATAGCCTTTGTAACTCATGTTGCTCATGCCTGGACTCCTGCTCGCAGAAGAAACTCCCGTGCTTCTTCGACCTGATAACGCCTGGCCTCCTTGCCCGGATGGGGCCGGTGGCAGCGCCATTGATGCTGCCCCAGCACAAGCTTGACCCGCGAACCTTCGCGCTCATGCACCGAGCCGCCCAGATGCACGATCAGGGCTTCGATATCGGCAAATACCAGTGAAGTACTGGTGGGTAGCCGGAAGATGGTTTCGAGAATCTTGCGATGTCGATTCTGCATCGGAAAATGCTATCAAATTAAGATAGCACTTTTTCCTCGGAGTTCATTCAAGACTTTTCAATCCCCCGCCAGCACTCGCGCATACCCCTGCCGATCGATGTTCGCCCCACTCAACACCACCGCCACCTTCTTCCCGCGCTGCCGTTCGCGCTCCTGGCATAGCGCGGCCAGGCCCGCGGCGCCGGCGCCTTCGGCCGTGTTGTGGGTGTCCTCGTGGTAGATGCGCATGGCGTCGGCGATCTCGGCGTCCGTCACCCGGACGATACGTGCCGCCCCCTGGCGAATGATCTCGAACGCTTGCGCCACCGGCATGCGGCAGGCCATGCCGTCGGCGAAGGTATTGGCGGTCGCGGTGGTGACGATACGACCCTGCTCGAAGCTCTGCGCGTAGGCATCGGCCTCACTGGACACCACACCGATGATCTCGGTATCCAGCCCCAGCAGGTCGCGGGTACGGATCAACCCGCAGATCCCCGAGCCCATGCCGATCGGCACGTACACCGCATCCAGCCGCGCCACGGCCTCGAACAGTTCCAGCGCGTAGGTGGCCACGCCCCGAATCAGGTCCGGGTGAAACGGCGGTACGCTTTCATAGCCATGCAGCTCGGCCAGCCGCGCCGCCTCGGCCCGCGCCAGGTCGAAGTCGGCACCGTGCTCCACCAGCTCGGCGCCGAGGGCGCGCATCGCCGCGTTCTTTTCCCGGGAATTGCCTTCGGGTACGACGATGATGATCGGTACCCCGGCCTTGCCCGCCGCCAGGGCCATGCTCTGCCCGTGATTGCCCCGGGTGGCGGTGACCAGGCCACGGGTCTGCGGTGCGCGGGCCAGCAGCGACTGCACATAGAGCAGGCCGCCACGCACCTTGAAGGCGCCGGTGGGCGCATGGTTTTCGTGCTTGACCCAGACCTCGCAGCCCAGTCGCTCGGCCAGGCGCGGCCAGGCGTACTGCGCAGTGGCGGGCACCTCGGCGTGGACCAGACGGGACGCTTCGCGCAGGGCAGGCAGATCGAACATGGAACACCTCGGATCGGATGGAGTTGACCCGATCCTGGCCGCCGCGCATTGTATGGGTCAAACCTTATATTGCATGGCCAACAATAAAACATGTGGACCCCTACCCTCACCGATGACGGCCAACCGCGCTACCTCGCCCTGGTCGATGCCATCGCCCGCGCCATCGAAACCGGCGAACTCAAGGTCGGCGAACGCCTGCCACCGCAGCGCCGCCTGGCCTGGACCCTGGGCCTGAATCCGAGCACCACGCAGCAGGCCTATCGCGAGGCGGCGGCGCGGCACCTGGTGTCCGGCGAGGTCGGGCGCGGCACCTACGTGCTGGCCGGCAGCAAGGAAGCCACACTGTTCCGCCTCAAGCAGCGCGACGACAGCAGCGCCAGCATCGACCTGTCGACCAACGTGCCGGTGGTGGACGAGCACAGCCAGGACCTCGAACAGGCCCTGCGCGAAGTGCTGCAGGGCGCCGGCCACGCGCTGGAACACTATCTCGGCGCCGAACAGTTGCTCCTCGGCCGCCTGCACGGCGCCAGTTGGCTGAACCGACGCGGCCTGGCGCTCAACCCGGCCCAGGTGCTGCTCTGCGGCGGCGCGCAGCAGGGGCTGTTCAGCGTACTGCTGTCGTTCTGTCAGCCCGGCGAAGCGGTGATGGTCGAAGCGCTGACCGCGCCCGGCATCAAGGCCGCCTGCCGCCAGTTGCGCCTGCCGCTGCACGGCATCGCCATGGACCGCGAAGGCATCCTCCCCGACGATCTCGACCGCGTGGCGCGGGCCAGCGGCGCGCGGGTGGTGGTCCTGACCCCGGCACTGCACAACCCCACCGGGGCGCGCATGGGCGAACAGCGGCGGCGGGCCGTCGCCGCCGTGGTCGAACGCCTGGACCTGCTGCTGGTGGAGGACGATGTCTATGGCGCCCTTGGCGACGAGCCCCCGCTGCTGCCGTTGCTCGGCCCGCGCGGCTTGCTGGTCAGCAGCCTGTCGAAGACCGTCTGCGCGGGTCTGCGCCTGGGCTGGATCGCCGGCGACGCGAGCCTGCTGGGCCGCATCGATCCACATGCCCAGGCGACCCATTGGCAGATCGCGCCGTTGATGCTGGGCATCGCCTGCCGCTGGATCGACGACGGTACCGCCGCGCGCAAACTGGCCTGGCAGCGCGAGGAAGTCATGCAGCGCTGGCGCCTGGCACAACGCCTGCTGGGGCCGGCGCTGGCCCATCAGGAGCGGCCATCGCCGCATATCTGGCTCGGCGGTCCCCGCCCCGGCGACGAGCTGGCCGCAGCCTGCCGCGCCAGGGGCGTCGAGGTGGTGCCGGCGCAGGTGTTCGCGGTGAAACAGGGGCAACTGCCGGCGCTGCGCATCAGCCTGACCGCGGCGCGCAGCCGGGCCGAACTGAAGCAGGCACTGGAACGGGTCGCCACGGTACTCGGCGAATTCACGGCGCAGGATCCGGGGTGACAAGTCGCCCTGCCCCCCTACACTCCAGCGGCTTTTGCGGAACGGATAGCCATGAACGAACGCGACCTTTTCTACACCCGGGCCACGGATCACCTGCGCCAGCAGAGTGCGCAGTGGGCCGCGCATATCGAGGCCATCGGTGCGTGCCTGCATATGCCCTTGCCGACCCGCGATCCCTACCAGGCGCTGGTGCGGGCCATCGCCTATCAACAATTGCATGCCCGGGCCGCGGAAGCGATTCTCGGACGTTTTCTCGCGCTGTATCCCGGGCAGGACTTTCCGTCGCCCGAACAGCTGCTGGCGACCACCCCGGAACAACTGCGCGCCTGCGGCTTTTCCGGACGCAAGATCAGCACCGTGCAGGCCGTGGCGCAGGGACGGCTGGACGGGCTGGTGCCGGATCATGGCGAGGCCCGGAACATGGATCACGAGGTGCTGATCGAACGCCTGACCCGCCTGCCCGGCGTGGGTCGCTGGACCGTGGAGATGCTGCTGATCTACACCCTGGAGCAGATGGATATCCTGCCGGTGGACGACTTTGGCGTGCGCGAAGGCTATCGCCGGCTGCATGGCCTGGAGGCGCAGCCAACGCCCAGGCAGTTGAGGGAACTGGGCGTGGCGTGGAGCCCGTACCGGACGGTGGCGGCCTGGTATCTGTGGCGGGTGCCGGCGAAGTGAATTCGAAAGCAAGAGGCGGAGTTACTGAATGTCGTGGAGTTTCTAAGCTCCATCCACAGCCCTCGAGAACGACACGATCCCTGTAGGAGATCGCCATGCGCCGCAACGACAAACTCGTCATCACCGAATCCGACCCACGCTGGCAAGCCCTGCTGGCCCGTGACGCCTCCGCCGACGGCACCTTCGTCTATGGCGTGCGCACCACCGGCGTGTACTGCCCGCCATCGAGCCCCGCACGACGCCCGCGGATCGAGAACGTCGAGTTCTTCGACACCCCGGCCGACGCCGAGGCCGCTGGCTATCGTCCCAGCCGTCGACGTGGCGGCGACCAGGGCGCGCTGGCGCGCCAACACGCCGCCCAGGTCACCCGTGCCTGCAAGCTGATCGAAAGCGCCGAGGTCGAACCGAGCCTGAACCAGCTGGCCGAGCAGGTGAACATGAGCCCCTACCACTTCCACCGGGTGTTCAAGCGCGCCACCGGCCTGACCCCCAAGGCCTACGCCAGCGCCCACCGCGCGCGCAAGCTGCGCAACCAGCTGCAGCGCGCCGACTCGATCACCGAGGCGATGTACGAGGCCGGCTTCAACTCCAACAGCCGCTTCTACGAATCGAGCAACGCCCGCCTCGGCATGACCCCGGGCACCTGGCGCGACGGCGGCGCCAACACCGACATTCACTTCGCCATCGCGCAGTGCTCGCTGGGCGCGATCCTGATTGCGCAAAGCGCCCGGGGCATCTGCGCGATCCTCCTGGGCGACGACCCGCAGGCGCTGCTGCAGGACCTGCAGGACAAGTTCCCCAAGGCCAATCTCATCGGTGCGGACGCACGCTTCGAGCAACTGGTGGCGCAGGTGGTGGGCTTCGTCGAGGCGCCGGCCATCGGCCTCGACCTGCCCCTGGACCTGCGCGGCACGGCCTTCCAGGAGCGGGTCTGGCAGGCGCTGCGGGAGATTCCGGTGGGCAGCACCGCCAGCTATGCACAGATCGCCGAACGCATCGGCGCGCCGAAAGCAGTGCGCGCGGTAGCCCAGGCCTGCGGTGCGAACAGCCTGGCGGTGGCGATCCCCTGCCACCGGGTGGTGCGCAGCGACGGCAATCTCTCCGGCTACCGCTGGGGTGTGGAACGCAAACAGCAACTTCTCGAACGGGAAAGACAATGAGCAGGCAATAAAAAAGCCCCCGTCAAGACGGGGGCTTTTTTATTGAGCTCTACAACTTTCAGCCCTGGCTGCAACCATCACCCATTACCCGGTATTCGATGGTATGACGCTGGCCTTGATGATCTTCATAGACCATGGTGGCCGGCACGACTTCACAGACATTGGCAACTTTCGACAGGCTGATGACCTTGGCGATATCCAGGTCGGTGCTGTAGCTGTATTGCTCGGGCGCCGGCTGCTGGGCACTGGCGGCCTGGTCAGCGAGGGCGAACGAAGACACGGCAAGTAATGCAACTGCAACTAATGCTTTCATGATGTGTGGGCCTTTAAAGCAATCGAACCAACAGATTGACTTCATATGCCAAGTGGCGCGGAGAAGTTGTTATTCCAACACTGGAGATAACACGAAGTACCGATCCCATCAGGTGGTGTTCAGTGGGGATGCGCTCAGTTTACTGATCTGCTAACTTCATTGAATCATCAAGCCTGACATTCACTGTTACCGATTCGACAACAATCCCGGCTGATCCTTACCCGATCGACCCGCATTCAGTCCGCAGCAAATGCCCGCCCCAGAGCCCCCGCCCGTGACCGACCCGATACCGATCCAGTGCAGCCCGCTGAGCGCCAGCGAACGCCCGCTGCTGAACAAGTTCTATAAAAGCCAGGCCTCGTCCATGCGCGGCAGCGACAGCGGCGTGGCCTGGGTCGCCCGTGCCGGAACGATCGTCGCGGCGCTGAACCTCAGCCCGGTGCCGGGCGGGTACTGGTTGACCGGTTTGCTGGTGGCCGAGGACTGGCGGTGGCAACAGGTGGCGCGGCGCCTGATCGAACGGGCCAGCCAGGACGCCGCAGGCTGCGTCTGGCTGTTCTGTCATCCGGACCTGCGGACGTTCTATGAAAGGCTGGGCTATGCCGTCAGCGAAGACCTGCCCGCCGTGCTCGCCGAGCGCCTGGCCCGCTACCGGCGCAGCAAGCCCCTGCTGGCGATGGCGCGGCATCAGTCGTCGGCGGCGGGATCGAGTCCGGGGAACAGCACCTCGGTGTAGCCGAAGCGGCTGAAGTCGTGGATGCGCGACGGGTACAGGCGGCCGATCAGGTGATCGCACTCATGCTGCACCACCCGGGCGTGAAAACCGTCGGCGGTGCGGCGAATCGGCTCGCCCTGCGGGTCCACGCCCTCGTAGAAGATGCTCTTGTAGCGACTGACCACCCCGCGCAGGCCCGGCACGGACAGGCAGCCTTCCCAGCCCTCCTCCAGCTCGGTACCGATCGGGGTGATGAGCGGATTGAGCAGGATGGTCTGCGGTACCGGCTCGGCGTCCGGGTAACGCTCGCTGCGCTCGAAGCCGAAGATCACCAGTTGCAGGTCGACCCCGATCTGCGGCGCGGCCAGGCCGACCCCACCGACATGGCGCATGGTTTCGAACATGTCGTCGATCAGTTGCTGCAGTTCGGCACTGCCGAGCAGGTGTTCAGGGACCGGCGGAGCGATGCGCAGCAGGCGTTCATCGCCCATTTTCAGGATTTCACGAATCATGGGAGGTTCGGCTCACGGGTTCGGGTCCGGCGGCCGGGGCGTGATCGCGGCCCAGCCCGGAGTCGCGAGTTGTAGCACGATCCGGTGCGCCGTCGCCGGGTTGTTTTTCCCCGGGACGCTTGCCTTCGGCGCACAGGTGCTCGATCGCCGCGTTCATTTCCGCGCCGAGCAGCAGCACCGCGGCAGAAATGTAGAAATACAGGAGCAGGACGATGATCGCGCCGATGCTGCCGTACATGGCGTTGTAGTCGGCGAAGGTCTTGACGTAGTAGCCGAAGCCCAGCGAGGCGATGATCCAGACCACCACCGCCAGCACCGAACCTGGGGTGATGAAGCGGAACTCCTGCTTGACGTCGGGCATGACGTAGTAGATCAGCGCCACCGCCACCATCATCAGCATGACGATGGCCGGCCAGCGCGCCACGGTCCACAGGGTAACGATGAATTCCTCCATGCCCACCTGCGAGGCCACCCAGCCCATCACCTGCGGGCCGAGCACCATCAGCGCGGCGGCGGCCAGGAGCATGCCGGCGATGCCGACGGTGTAGAAGATCGACAGCGGAATGCGCTTCCACAGCGGGCGCCCCTCGACCACGTCGTAGGCGGCGTTCATCGCGCTCATCATCAGGCGCACGCCGGCCGAGGCGGTCCACAGGGCAATGACGATACCCACCGAGAGCAGGCCGCCCTTGGATTGCTGGAGCTGGTCGATCACCGGATTGACCTGTTCCAGCGCCTGCGGCGGCAGGACCAGTTCCGACTGCAGGCGCAACCAGGAGAAGAAGTCCGGCAGGTGCAGGAAACCGATCAGGGCGATCAGGAACAGCAGGAACGGAAACAGCGAAAAGAGCATCTGGTAGGCCAGTGCCGAAGCGTAGGTGGACATCTCGTCATCGAGGAATTCCTTGACGGTGTGCACCAGTACGCGATGTACCGGAACACCGCGCAGATGGGTGAATCTCATTGGCGTCTCCTTGCGCTGCCCGCTCATATTCCCGGGTCACAGTGGGAAGAGTTACAAAACAGTCTAATAGACCCTCGATCACCAGTCGCGATTCACTGTCCCGGTAAAAAAAACGGCCATCCGAAGATGGCCGTCATCGTGCGCCGGGTACAACGATCAAGGCTTCTTCACGGCATCCTTGACCTTGCCCACGGCTTGCTGGGCTTCACCCTTCAGCTCCTGGGCCTTGCCTTCGGCGCGCAGGCGATCGTTGTCGGTCGCCTTGCCCACGCCCTGCTTGATATTGCCGACCGCTTCGTTGGCCATGCCTTTGACTTTGTCTTTGGTGCCACTCATGGGATGTCTCCTTGAAGGGAACGTCGGAATCGACAGTCGGTGGAGTGGCGAGCGCAGCGCAGAGTTTCATTTATTTTCACGCAAGGTGCCGCGGACCTTGCGTGAACGTGCCTTGGCGTTGTCGGTTCAGCGCGTTTCAGACTCGCACATCCTGCGCAGATCGTCGTCGCCGATACTGCCGCAGCTGCCATTGTGGGTTTTCGCCTCGCAATAGCGACGCTGGTCGGAATCGTCGATGCTGCCGCAACTGCCGTTTCCGGTTTCGGCTTCGCACATCCTGCGCAGATCCGAGTTACCGATGCTGCCGCAGCTGCCATTGTTCGTTTTCGCCTCGCAATAGCGACGCTGATCGGAATCGTCGATGCTGCCGCAACTGCCATTCCGGGTTTCGGCCTCGCACATCCTGCGCAGGTCGGAGTTGTCGATGCTGCCGCAACTGCCATTGCCCGTCTTCGCTTCGCAATAGCGGCGCTGGTCCGAATCGTCGATGCTGCCGCAACCGGCATGGGCGAAACCGCTGAACAATACCAACAGCGCGACAAGTACTCGCATTTTCGTTCTTCCTTGCAGGGGGTAGGCGAAGAAAATCGCCGGTCGCCGAGTAGCGACATCACATTGACATCAGCCGTGGAAAAAGTTCCGGCTTTCGAGGCGCCCTGCGACTTTATGTTTCAGCCCATTCCCCGCAAAATACCCGGCCTTACCAAGCGTCACTCGCAGGACACCCGCATGAAACTCGACAAGACCACCGCCATTGCCCGTCGCAACGAGGCCCTGGGGATCCCCGCGCTGGACAGCGACAACACCCTGTTCGCCGTGCTCGACGGCAAGCGCTGCCTGTGGTGGTTCGATGTGCCAGTGGCCTGGCTGCGCACCAATACCGGGTGGGTGAACCTGTTGCTGCACACCCCGGAAGGCGACCAGTTGCAGCACCTGAAGGTACCGAGACGCTACCTGCGCTCGCACATGGAGCAGATGGAAGTGCGCAACCCGGGCAAGCGCCGCTCGACCATCAGCCTCGCCCTGTCCGCCGACCGCGACTCGCTGCTGCGCGACCTGCGCCCGGGCGGCGAAAACCTGGATTTCTCGGGTTTCCGCCAGCGCTGATCAGGCCAGTTCGATGCGGTTGTCGTGAATGACGATCTGACCGCTCTTGTACAAGGCGCCGATGGCCTTCTTGAAGTTGCCCTTGCTGACCCCGAACAAGTCGCTGATCACCTGCGGGTCGCTCTTGTCGCTGACCGGCAGCACGCCGTCGGCGGCCTTGAGCTTGCTCAGGATCTGCTCGTGCAGGCTGCTGGCGGCGGCTTCGCCGACCGGCTGCAGGCTCAGGGCGATCTTGCCGTCGTCGCGGATTTCCTTGATGTAGCCCTTCTCCTGCTTGCCCGAACGAAGGAACTTGAACACCTCGTTCTTGTGGATCAGGCCCCAGTGCTGGTTGTTGATGATGGCCTTGAAGCCCATCGGGCTCTCTTCGACCACCAGCAGGTCGACCTGCTGGCCGACCCGGTAGTTGACCGGGGCCTTGTCCAGGTAGCGGTCGAGCTTGGCGGTGGCGGTGATGCGCCGGGTACGGCGGTCGAGATAGACGTGCACCACGCAGTACTCGCCGGCGCGCATCTGGCGCTTTTCCTCGGAGTACGGCATCAGCAGGTCCTTGGGCAGGCCCCAGTCGAGGAAGATGCCGATGCTGTTGATCTCGACCACCTTGAGGCTGGCGAACTGGCCGACCTGGACCTTGGCCTTCTCGGTGGTGGCGATCAGCTTGTCCTCGCTGTCCAGGTAGACGAAGACGTTCAGCCAGTCCTCGACCTCGGTGGGCGTGTCCTTGGGGATGTAGCGATTGGGCAGAAGAATCTCGCCATCCGCGCCGCCATCCAGGTACAGACCGAAGTCCGTGTGCTTGACCACTTGCAAAGTGTTGTAACGCCCAACTAAAGCCATCGTCGAAATCCTCGTTGCGAGCCGCGCATTCTACACCCGAACCGCAACCCTCGCCCGGCGCTTCGGCAGTTTCCCCCCATCGATCGGGCCAGGGACATCGGCTTGAACCGCATTGGCCGAACCTGCTCTATAAACACAGAGGAAGCCCACGCAAGGACTCGCATCATGTCCGCTCGTCCATCTCGCTGCCTGCGCCCGGTTCTGCTGATGCTCGCCAGTCTCCTGCTGCTGTCCTGCACGCGCCTGGACCTGGCCTACCGCAACCTCGACGTGCTGGTGCCGTGGTCGCTGAGCGACTACCTGGACATGGACCGCCAGCAGAAGCGCTGGCTCGACGAGCGCCTCAAGGAGCAACTGGCCTGGCACTGCAAGACCCAGTTGCCGGGCTACCTGACCTGGCTGGACGGCATCCGCCAGATGGTGGCGAGCAACCAGGTCACCGACCAGCAGTTGCGCGAGCGCACCGGACAGGCGCACCAGGCCGTGGCCCGGGTCGCCGAACGGATCACCCCGCAGGCCGCCGAGCTGCTGCGCGGCATGAACGACGAGCAGGTGCGCGAGCTGCGCGAGAACTTCGCCCGCGACATCGAGAAACGCCAGGCCTGGTACGTCAGGACGCCGCTCGCCCAGCAGATCGAGGAGCGCGGCGCGCGCATGGAAAAACGCCTGTCGCCGTGGCTCGGCGGGTTGAGCCCGCAACAGAAGGAGCGCGTGGCCGCATGGTCGGCGCAACTGGGCGGGCAGAATCGCCAGTGGATCGCCAACCGCGCCCACTGGCAGGCGCAGTTCAGCCAATTGATGGAGCAACGCCACCAGGACGATTTCGAACCGCGCCTGGGTCAGTTGCTCAAGGAGCGCGAGCGCTTCTGGACCCCGGAATACCGCATCGCCTTCGCCAGCACCGAAGCCCACCTGCGCAGCCTGCTGGTGGACCTGATGGCGCAGAGCAGCACCGAACAGCGCCAGCATCTGGACCAGCGCCTGGACAAGGTGCGCAAGGACTTCAGCGAACTGAAGTGCCTCAAGCGCTAGGGTCTGTATGAAATGTATTGGAGCGAAGGCCAGGCAAGGCGAAAACGGGCGAGGAACGGCCGGGGTCGCGCCCGACTTTACTTGTGTAAATGAGCATTCCGAGCCCGTTTTCAACGCAGCATGGGCGAGCTCGGATGCATTTCATACAGAGCCTAGACGATGGCCTGCTCCCTGCCCTTGCGCCGATACGGGAACACATCGATCACCTTGCCTTCACGAATCGCGTCCTGCAGGCCTTTCCAGTAATCGGCGTCGTACAGCTCGCCATGCAACTGGTTGAACAGCCGGCGCTGACCGATATCGGCGAACAGGAACGGCGGGAACTCCTCGGGGAACACGTCGTGCGGGCCGATCGAATACCACGGCTCGCTGGACATCTCGTCCTCGGGGAAGCGCGGCGGCGGGATATGGCGGAAGTTGGCTTCGGTGAGGAAGGTGATCTCGTCGTAGTCGTAGAACACCACGCGACCATGGCGAGTGACACCGAAATTCTTCAGCAGCATGTCGCCGGGGAAGATGTTCGCCGCCGCCAGTTGCTTGATCGCCAGGCCGTAGTCATCCAGCGCCTCGCGCACCTGGGCGTCGTTGGCGTTTTCCAGGTAGAGGTTGAGCGGGGTCATGCGCCGTTCGGTCCAGCAGTGGCGCACCAGCACGGTGTCGCCTTCCAGGCTGACCGTCGAGGGCGCCACTTCCAGCAGCTCGGCCAGGCATTCCGGTTCGAACTTGCTCAGCGGGAAGCGGAAATCGGAGAACTCCTGGGTATCGGCCATGCGCCCGACCCGGTCGACGCTCTTCACCATGCGGTACTTTTCGATCACCGTGGCGCGATCCACGCTCTTGGACGGCGAGAAGCGGTCCTTGATGATCTTGAACACGGTATTGAAGCCCGGCAGGGTGAACACGCTCATGACCATGCCGCGCACGCCGGGGGCCATGATGAAGCGGTCGTCGGTGCTGGCCAGGTGGTTGATCAGGGCGCGGTAGAACTCCGACTTGCCGTGCTTGTAGAAACCGATCGAGGTGTACAGCTCGGCGACATGCTTGCCCGGCAGGATGCGCTTGAGAAAGCCGACGAACTCCGCCGGCACCGGGACATCGACCATGAAGTACGAACGGGTGAAGGAGAAGATGATCGACACGTCGGCTTCGTCGGTGATCAGCGCGTCGATCTCGATGCCATGGCCTTCGCGGTGCAGCAGCGGGATCACCAGCGGCCATTGTTCGTCCTGGGTGAAGATGCGCCCGACCAGGTAGGCACCCTTGTTGCGATAGAGCACCGGGGAGAACAGCTCGACCTGCAGCTGCGGGTCCTTGCACACCCAGTCCGGCAGGCTATCGCGCAGTTGCGTCTGCAACCGCGCCAGGTCGCCGGGCAGGTCGGCATAGGGCGCATCGAAGCGATAATCCTCGAAGATCCGCGCCAGCAGACCGGACAGGTGGCCATCAGGGCGGTAGATACGGGTCTGCGCCGCGCGTTCGTGGGCGCGCAGCGACGGCCGGGTGGTGTGGATGAACATGCAGCCATCGCTGATCAGGTCGTGGCTGAACAGGCTGCAGAAGATCGAGTTGTACCAGGTCTCCGACAGCTCGTCGTCCAGACGCGGGTCGATCAGGCCGATGTAGGCGCTCTTCACCAGCGGCCACAGGGACACGTCCAGCAGTACCTCGTCGGTGAAGGCTTCATGCAGGCGCACGGTGACTTCCGAGACTTTCTCTTCGTACAGATTGATCCGCGCCGCGGCGGCGCTCTGGATCTGTTGCCAGAGGGCTTTTTCGAAGCGCTCGCGGGCACCGTCGGTGATCTGGCGGAAATGCTCGCGATAGTTGTCGAAACCATCGAGGATCGTCCGCGCGATAGCGGCGGCCGGCCATTGCTGGGGCATATCTGGACCTCTGGCGGGAAGGGCGAAAGCCTGAGAGTAACCGCGGCGCCCGCGCCTGCACAGGGGTGGATCGGCCAAATCGGGGCCAGGGTGCCAGCATCGCGAACGGCTGTTTCTGCGCAACAGGCGGCATAAACCGCAATGAACGGATTCAGCCCGCAAGAAAGCGCACGAGATCGGCCCCGGTTATGCCGTACACTCGCTTCCCGGTTTTCCCCTGGAGTACCCCGTGAGCCCCATCGCCCTGTCCCGCCTGCTGATCCTCGCCGCCATCTGGGGCGCCAGCTTCCTGTTCATGCGCATCATCGCGCCGGTCCTGGGGACGGTGCCGACCGCATTCTTCCGGGTGTCGATCGCCTGCCTCGGGCTGATCGCGATCCTTGCCCTGCTGCGGGTGCACTGGGACTTCGACGGCAAGTTCAAGGTGGCCCTGGTGCTGGGGATGATCAACTCGGGGATTCCCGCGACGCTGTATTCGGTGGCGGCCCAGGTGCTGCCGGCGGGCTACTCGGCGATCTTCAACGCCACCACGCCGCTGATGGGCGTGCTGATCGGTGCGCTGTTCTTCCGTGAGGCCATGACCCTGGCCAAGCTCGCCGGGATTTTCCTCGGGCTGCTCGGAGTGGGCATTCTCAGTGGTGCGGGGCCGGTGGCCTTCGACCTTCAGTTGCTGCAGGGCGCCCTCGCCTGCCTCGGCGCGACCGCGTGCTATGGCCTGGCCGGGTTTCTCGCGCGGCGCTGGCTGGACCAGCGCGGCGGCCTCGACAGCCGCCTGTCGGCGCTGGGCAGCATGATCGGCGCCAGCCTGCTGCTGTTGCCGCTGTTCGCCTGGAGCGTTGCCACCCAGCCACCTGCCAGCTGGGGCGGCTGGCAGGTGTGGCTGTCGCTGCTGGGCCTGGGCCTGCTGTGCACCGCCTTCGCCTACATCCTGTATTTCCGCCTGCTCAGCGAGATCGGCCCGGTGAAATCCTCCACCGTGACCTTTCTCATACCGGTGTTCGGCGTGCTCTGGGGTGCCTGGCTGCTGGACGAACCGCTGTCCACCGCACACCTGTACGGTGGACTGCTGATCGGCCTGGCCCTGTGGCTGGTGCTCAAGCCGGCGCCGCGGCCCGCGCCGGCTGACGGAACACGAACAGCAGGCCGATGACGATCAGCCCCATGCCCAGCAGGCCCATGGCCGCGAGACGGTTACCGAAGATCAGGTAGTCCATCAGCGCAGTCACCGCCGGCACCAGGTAGAACAGACTGGTGACGTTGACCAGGTTGCCGCGGGCGATCAGGCGGTACAGCAACAGGGTCGCCAGCACCGAGACCACCAGGGCCATCCACAGCACCGCCAGGCTGAACTGCCGGGTGGGCTGGATTTCCAGCGGCTGGAACGGCGCGAACGCCATGCACAGCAGCAGGCCGGCCAGGTACTGCAAGGGCAGCGTGCCAAGGGGCTCGCGGGTGATGCGTTTCTGCATGATCGAGCCGCCGGTCATGCTCGCCAGGGCCAGCAGGGCGAAGCCCATGCCGGCCAGGGACATGCCGCCCAGGCCGATCCCCTGCCAGACCACCATGACCAGCCCCGCCAGCCCCAGGCACAGGCCGAACAGGCGGCTGAAGGAACGCTGCCGCTCCATCAGGGCCACGGTGAGGATCGGCTGCACACCCATGACCGTGGCCATGACGCCGGGTGTGACCTTCAGGTCCAGGGCCAGCAGGTAGAAGATCTGGTAGGCGCCGAGCAGGACCGCGCCGGTGGCCAGGGCCTGCCACACAGCGCCCCGCTCACGCGGCCAGCGCAGGCGCAGCAAGGGCCCGAGCAGCAACAGCGCGACCAGGGCGATGGCGAAGCGGACGAGGAGGAAGGCGAAGGGTGTCGCCTGGGCCAGTCCCAGCTTGGAGACGATCGCCCCGCTGCTCCAGAGCAGGACGAACAGGCTGGTGGTGGCCGACGAGGCCACGGATGCTTTGTTGAAAAGAGACATGTGAATTGCCACCTGTATTCGGGCAAATGAGCCGAACGGTCGGGCTGCGTCGTGGCAGCCGCCGTACTTCAGAAACGTTGGCGGTGCAGGGGCCTCAGGCCACTACCACCACGGCTGGCGGTGCGACTACTACGCACGCCACAACGGTTCCGACAGGTGGAGACTGGCTGATGGCCGGCTGCTGAATCCCGCGCACGACAACCACCGCGTCAGGCGCGGCAGCGAGTACTGGGGTTACAGGGGAAGCTGGCATGAGCGAGTCTTCGGTGAAGAGAAAGAGGTGGGGACTATAGGCCTGGCCATTTGATAGCGCAAGCTCCAGTTCAATTGCCGCGCGCTGCTCTTGTAGGAGCGCGGCTTGCCCGCGAAAGGACCGCGTCAGCGGTCCCAGACATCACCGCTATCGGGACCGCTGACGCGGTCCTTTCGCAGGCAAGCCAGCTCCTACAGCCCCAACCCGATCAGAACAACCAGCGATACAGCAAGTAAGCCACCACCACCGCCAGCACCGGCCGCAGCACGCGGTAGGCCTTCGGATTGGCGCGCTTGAAGGTCTTCACCCGGGCGCTGATGACATTGCTGAACTTCTTGCTCCAGGCATAGGCCTGGTTGATCCCGCCGACACGCTCGTCGTCAGTGTTCTGCGGCGCGGTGGCACGGCCGAGGAAAGCACTGACCTTGCGGTTGATCTTCGTCATCAACGGGCTGCTCAACGGACGCTCGACGTCGCAGAACAGGATCACCCGGGTCGTCTCGGTCTCGTTCTTCACCCAGTGCACGTAGGTTTCGTCGAACATCACGTCCTCACCGTCGCGCCAGGCATAAGGCTGGCCGTCGACGTAGATGCGGCAGTTGTCCGAGTTCGGCGTGGCCAGGCCCAGGTGATAACGCAGGGAACCGGCGAACGGATCGCGGTGCGGGTTCAGGTGGCTGCCGCCGGGCAGCAGGGCGAACATCGCGCCCTTGACGTTGGGGATGCTGTTGACCAGCTCGACGGTCTTGGGGCACAGCAGCTCGGCCGATGGCAGGGCCTTGTCGTACCACTTCAGGTAGAAGCGCTTCCAGCCCTTCTTGAAGAACGAACCGAAGCCGGCATCGTTGTCCTTCTCGGCGGCGCGGATGTAGCCCTCGTCGAACAGGTGCATGGCCTCTTCGCGAATGGTTTCCCAGTTGTTCTTCAGCACGTCCAGCTCGGGGAAGCGCTCACGGTCCAGGTACGGCTTGGACGGTACTCCGGAAAACAGGTACATCAGCGAGTTGTAGGGAGCGAACAGCGCCGAATGGTTGACGAATTGGCGCAGCACGGGCAGCCGCGCCTTGCCGCGCAGGTGCACGAACAGGACGCTGCCGAAGAACAGCAGCAGCACGCCTGCCTTGGCGATGAAGGAAAAAGTCATTCAACACTCCTAAGAAATTTCGTTCGGACTCGGCGCCGGAAATCGCCCATGATAAACCGAACAGGCCCCGGTAAAAACAACCGGGGCCTGACATACAGTGTTGAGGATTGTGCAACAACGGCAGGGCCGCTTCCTTGCCCTCGATCAGGCAACGCGGCCCCGGTCGGGCTTACTGCTGGTTTTCCTGATCGGTGAACAGATCGCTGAACAGCATGCTGGAGAGGTAGCGCTCACCGGAGTCCGGCAGGATCACCACGATCGTCTTGCCCTGCATTTCCGGCTTCTCGGCCAGGCGCACGGCGGCAGCCATGGCGGCGCCACAGGAAATCCCGCAGAGAATCCCCTCCTCCTGCATCAGGCGCAGGGCCATGGCCTTGGATTCGTCGTCGGTGACCAGTTCCACCTGGTCGACCATGGCCAGGTCGAGGTTCTTCGGCACGAAGCCGGCACCGATACCCTGGATCTTGTGCGGGCTCGGCTTGATCTCCTCTCCGGCCCGCGCCTGGGTGATCACCGGCGACACCACGGGCTCGACCGCCACGGAGAGAATCGCCTTGCCCTGGGTCTGCTTGATGTAGCGCGACACACCGGTGATGGTGCCGCCGGTGCCGACGCCGGCGACCAGCACATCCACCGCACCATCGGTGTCGTTCCAGATTTCCGGGCCGGTGGTCTTCTCGTGGATCGCCGGGTTGGCCGGGTTGTCGAACTGCGCCGGCATGAAGTACTTGGCCGGGTCGCTGGCGAGGATCTCGTTGGCCTTCTCGATGGCGCCCTTCATGCCCTTGGCCGGCTCGGTCAGGACCAGTTCGGCACCCAGGGCCTTGAGCACCTTGCGCCGCTCGATGCTCATCGACGCCGGCATGGTCAGCAGCAGCTTGTAGCCGCGGGCGGCGGCGACGAAGGCCAGGCCGATGCCGGTGTTGCCCGAGGTCGGCTCGACGATGGTCATGCCCGGCTTGAGCTTGCCGCTGCTTTCCGCGTCCCAGACCATGTTCGCGCCAATCCGGCACTTGACCGAATAACCCGGGTTGCGCCCCTCGATCTTGGCCAGGATGGTCACGCCGCGCGGGGCAATGCGGTTGATCTGCACCAGCGGTGTATTACCGATGGAATGGGCGTTGTCAGCAAAGATACGGCTCATGGCAGGAGGTCCTTTTGGCACCGAGCGAAAACCTCAAGGGTAAGCCTGCCCCGGGAGGTCGTCTACCCCGGTGAAACTCCGTCGGTGCGCTACAGGTCAACCGTTCATCCGTGTCCATCCGCATTCCGGGAGAGGCCGATGAAACGCCGCTATCGCTGGCCGCTGCTGGGGCTCGCCAGCCTCCTCGCCGTGCTGCTCGCCGTGCATCTGGCGCTGCCCTGGCTGGTGCGTGACTACCTCAATGAAAAGCTCGCCGACATGGGCGACTATCGCGGCCAGATCGCCGACGTTGACCTCGCCTGGTGGCGTGGCGCCTACCGGATCAACGGCCTGCAGATCGTCAAGACCCGCGGCAAGGTGCCGGTGCCGCTGCTGCAGGCGCCGCTGATCGATCTCTCGGTCAGCTGGTATGCCCTCTGGTACGAGCGGGCGGTGGTCGCCGAGGTGGAGTTCCTGCGTCCCGAGCTGAACTTCGTCGATGGCGGCAGCCAGCAGGCCTCGCAGACCGGCCAGGGCACCAACTGGCGACAACAGCTGGAAAAACTTCTGCCAATCACCCTCGACGAAGTGCGCATCGTCGACGGCACCCTGAGCTTTCGCAACTTCAACTCGAAACCGCCGGTGGACCTCCAGGCCACCCGCTTGAACGCCAGCATCCGCAACCTGACCAACGTGGTCGACAAGCAAGGCCGGCGCGACGCCAGCTTCGCCGGCAAGGCCCTGCTGCCGGGCGACGCGCCGGTGGAAAGCACTGCCACGTTCGACCCGCTGAGCGATTTCGAGGACTTCCAGTTCCGCCTGCGCGCCACCGACCTGCAGTTGCGCCGGCTCAACGCTTTCGCCAGCGCCTACGGCAAGTTCGATTTCAAGGCCGGGCATGGCGACCTGGTGATCGAGGCCCAGGCGGTGAAGGGCCGGCTGAGCGGCTATATCAAGCCACTGCTGCGCGATGTCGAGGTATTCGACTGGCAGCAGGACGTCGAGAACAAGGACAAGACGATCTTTCGCTCGATCTGGGAAGCCCTGGTCGGCGCCACCGAGACAGTGCTGAAGAACCAGCCGAAGAACCAGTTCGCCACCCGGGTCGAGCTGTCCGGCAGCGTGCGGCAGAGCGATATCAGCGCCTTCGAAGCCTTCCTGCAGATCCTGCGCAACGGCTTCATCGAGGCCTTCAACGCACGCTACGAGCGCTCGCCGCCCAAGTCTGACTGAGTCACCGAGTGACGGCCCATTCAGAGACTGAATGGGCCGTCTGCGTTCCCACTCCTGTAGGACGCGCGTTATAGTCGCGTATGACAATTTTCCACCAGGGCCACGTCCCCTGGCATTCGCAACGAGGATGGACAGATGAAGTTCGAAGGCACCAGCGCATACGTCGCCACAGACGACCTGAAACTGGCGGTCAACGCGGCGATCACCCTGGAGCGACCGCTGCTGGTCAAGGGCGAGCCGGGCACCGGCAAGACCATGCTCGCCGAGCAACTGGCGGCGTCCTTCGGGGCAAAGCTGATCACCTGGCACATCAAGTCCACCACCAAGGCTCACCAGGGCCTGTATGAATACGATGCGGTCAGCCGCCTGCGCGATTCGCAACTGGGCGTGGACAAGGTCCACGACGTGCGCAACTACCTGAAGAAAGGCAAGTTGTGGGAAGCCTTCGAGGCCGAGGAGCGGGTGATCCTGCTGATCGACGAAATCGACAAGGCCGACATCGAGTTCCCCAACGACCTGTTGCAGGAACTGGACAAGATGGAGTTCTACGTTTACGAGACCGACGAGACGATCAAGGCCAGGCAGCGCCCGATCATCATCATCACCTCGAACAACGAGAAGGAACTGCCGGACGCCTTCCTGCGCCGCTGCTTCTTCCACTACATCGCCTTCCCCGACCGCGACACCCTGCAGCAGATCGTCGACGTGCACTACCCCAACATCAAGAAGGACCTGGTCAGCGAGGCGCTGGACGTGTTCTTCGACGTGCGCAAGGTCCCGGGCCTGAAGAAGAAACCCTCGACCTCGGAACTGGTGGACTGGCTCAAGCTGCTGATGGCCGACAACATCGGCGAGGCCGTGCTGCGCGAGCGCGATCCGACCAAGGCCATCCCGCCGCTGGCCGGCGCCCTGGTGAAGAACGAACAGGACGTGCAACTGCTCGAGCGCCTGGCCTTCATGAGCCGCCGCGGCAACCGCTGAAGCCACGGGGGCGATCGCCATGCTGCTCAACCTGTTCAATGAAATGCGCGCGGCGAAGGTGCCGGTGTCGGTGCGCGAACTGCTCGACCTGATCAATGCCCTGAAGCAACGGGTCACCTTCGCCGACATGGACGAGTTCTACTACCTGTCGCGGGCCATCCTGGTGAAGGACGAACGGCATTTCGACAAGTTCGACCGGGCGTTTGCCGCTTACTTCAAGGGCCTGGAAAACCTCGATCGGCACCTCGAGGCGCTGATTCCCGAAGACTGGCTGCGCAAGGAGTTCGAGCGCTCGCTGACGGACGAGGAACGCGCGCAGATCCAGTCCCTGGGTGGCCTGGACAAGCTGATCGAAGAGTTCAAGAAACGCCTGGAAGAACAGAAGGAACGCCATGCCGGCGGCAACAAGTGGATCGGCACCGGCGGTACCAGCCCGTTCGGCTCGGGCGGTTTCAACCCGGAAGGCATTCGCATCGGCGATGCCGGCAAGCGCCAGGGCAAGGCGGTGAAGGTCTGGGACCAGCGCGAGTACAAGAACCTCGACGACCAGGTCGAACTGGGCACGCGCAACATCAAGCTGGCCCTGCGCCGGCTGCGCAAGTTCGCCCGCCAGGGCGCCGCGGACGAGCTGGATATCGACGGCACCATCGACCACACCGCGCGCGATGCCGGCCTGCTCAACATCCAGATGCGCCCGGAGCGGCGCAACAGTGTGAAGCTGTTGTTGCTGTTCGATATCGGCGGCTCGATGGATGCCCACGTGAAGACCTGCGAGGAGCTGTTCTCCGCGTGCAAGACCGAATTCAAGCACCTGGAGTACTACTACTTCCACAACTTCGTCTACGAGTCGGTGTGGAAGAACAACCTGCGCCGCACCTCGGAACGCACCTCGACCCTGGACCTGCTGCACAAGTACGGCGCCGACTACAAGGTGGTGTTCGTCGGCGATGCGGCGATGGCGCCCTACGAGATCACCCAGCCGGGGGGTAGCGTCGAGCACTGGAACGAGGAAGCCGGGTATGTGTGGATGCAGCGCTTCATGGAGAAATTCAAGAAGCTCATCTGGATCAACCCGTATCCGAAGAACACCTGGGGTTATACGTCTTCGACCAATATCGTCCGCGAACTGGTCGAGGACCGGATGTATCCGTTGACCTTGCAGGGGCTGGAGGAAGGGATGCGGTTCCTCTCCAAGTAATGGGCTGCCTGCGCGGTGCCCTGTAGGAGCTGGCTTGCCTGCGAAGGACCGCGTAGCGGTCCCTGATAGCGGTGAGGTCCGGGACCGCTGCGCGGTCCTTCGCGGGCAAGCCTCGCTCCTACGGGGGAGTTTGAGTATCGGCAAATCTCTTCAGCCAGTCCTGCATCTCGCCCCACGCCAACGCCTGCACCACCGCCCTGAACCGCACCTTCTCCCCCGGCAGACACTGCGCCAACCGTGCCACCGCCAGCGGCGTCAACGCCCCCAGCCGCGGATACCCGCCAATCGTCTGTCGGTCATTGAGCAACACGATCGGCTGCCCGTCCGGCGGCACCTGCACCGCGCCCAGCGGAATGCCTTCGGAGATCATCGGCTGGCCCTGGTAGCGCAAGACCGGTCCGGTCAGGCGAATGCCCATGCGGTCGCCGCGGCTGTCCAGCGTCCAGGCGCTGTTGAACACCTCGAACAGGCTCTGCCCGCTGAACTCGCCCAGTTGCGCGCCCATCACCAGGTCCAGGCAGACCTCGCCGACCAGGCACGGACGCAACGCTTCAGGCACCTCGCCGCGCCCCTGTGATCGCCCCTCGAAGCGCAGCTCATCGCCCTTGGCCAGCGCCCGCCCTGCCCCATCCGGTCCGCCCAGTCCCTCGCGAACCACGGTGGCACAACTGCCCAGCACGTGCGGGGCGGCAAACCCGCCGGGCGCCGCCAGATAGGCGCGAGCGCCCTGCAGTGGCTGGCTGAACTGCAAACGCTGGCCCTGGCGCAGGGTGAAACTGCGCCAGGGTTGCAAAGGTTCTCCATCGATCCGCGCATCCAGATCGGCCCCCGCCAAGGCCAGACGACAATCCGCCTCGGCCACCACGGCAAAGCCCCCCAGGGTGATTTCCACCACCGGCGCCTGCGCCGGGTTGTCCAGCAACCAGTTGGCCCACCGCGCGGACACCCAGTCCAGCGCTCCGCCCTGGGTCACGCCCAGGTGGCGCACGGCGAAACGCCCGGCATCCTGCAACTGGCATAGCGGCGTGCTGGCCTCGATGCGCAGGTGGCTCATGAACGCTCCTCCAGCGGCGTGTCATCGCCGCCCAGCTTCAGGAATTCGTTTCTTTCGATCGCCACGAAACGCACCCGGTCGCCGGGTTGCAACAGGCTGTAGCCATCACGCTGGCGATCGAACAACGGCGCCGGTGTCCGTCCGATCAGGTTCCAGCCGCCGGGGGACAAGGCCGGATAAGCCGCCGTCTGTCGCTCGGCAATCCCCACGCTGCCCGCCGCCACGCGCTTGCGCGGAGTGGCCAGGCGCGGCGAAGCCAGGGATTGCTCCACCAGCCCCATGAAAGCGAACCCGGGCGCGAAGCCCAGGGCGAACACCTGGTACTCGCGGCCCGTGTGGCGCTTGACGATCTCCGCCTCGCCGACGCCGCAACGCGCCGCCAGCAGCGGCAGTTCCGGCCCGACGCTGGCGTCGTACCACACCGCGATCTGCATCGACCGCCCGCCCTGGCCGCTGTCGGGCTGCAGGTCGCGCAGGGCATCGGCGATCAATGCCCGTGCCTCGCCCGGCGCGCAGTCGAACTGCACCATCAAGGTGGTATAGGACGGCACCAGCTCCACCAGCCGCGCGCCGAACACCGCGCGCAGGCGCCGGCTGGCGGCAAGCATCCAGGGCATGTTGGCTTCGTCGATCGCGTCGAACAGACGCACCATCAGCGCGTCGAGGCCGACCACTTCGATACGCGGTTTCATGCGTCGGTCAGGGCGTCCAGCGCCTGGCGGATCTGCCGTACCGCCGCCAGCGAGCTGTCGTTGTCGCCATGCACGCAGAGGGTCTGCGCGCGCAGCTGCACGGCGCTGCCATCGCTGGCAGTCAGCGCCTCGCCCCGGGCCAGGCGCAGGGCCTGCTCGACGATCAGCGCCGGATCGTGGTGCACCGCCCCCGGCAGGCGCCGGGAAAGCAGACGGCCGGCGGCGTCATAGGCGCGGTCGGCGAAGGCTTCGAACCACAGGGTCACCCCCACTTCGTCACCCAGCGCCCGCGCCGCGCTGTTGTCGGCGGTAGCCATGAGCATCAGCGGCAAGTGGCGGTCGTAGGCGGCCACGGCGTCGAGCACGGCGCGCAGCTTGCCGGGGTCGGCCATCATGTCGTTGTACAGCGCGCCATGGGGTTTGACGTAGGCGACACGGCTGCCCTGGACCCGGCAGATGCCGTCCAGCGCGCCGATCTGGTAATGCAGCAGGTCGCGGATTTCCTCGTTGCTGCAGGCCATGGAGCGGCGGCCGAAGCCGACCAGGTCGGGATAGGACGGATGGGCGCCGATCCTGACACCGTTCGCCACGGCCAGGGCCACGGTCTGGCGCATGATTCCGGGATCGCCGGCGTGAAAACCGCAGGCGATGTTGGCACAGTCGACGAAGGGCATGACCTCGGTATCCAGACCCATCGTCCAGTTGCCGAAGCTTTCGCCCATGTCGCAGTTCAGTAGCAGACGGCTCACGGCAGGAACTCCGAAAAGAGGTTAACGCCAGCTGGGCTGCACGGCCTTGCGCCGGCCACCCATGATCACCCAGCCGATAAGCAGCAACAGGCTTTCCACCAGCAGCGCAAACAGCAGCGCGCAGGCCAGGCCCCAGCCCGCCGCTTCCGGCGTGAGGAGAATCTGGTAGCTGTAGCCCTTGAGGGTTTCCTCGCGGATCGCCGGGTCCGGCTGGGTCAGCACATGCAGGGTGCGACTGGCCCAGCCGGCCTGCAGCGCCTGCCATTCGCCCTCGAGCATGCGGTTGCGGCTGACCAGGCTGTCGATGCTCTCGGCGTCGCTCTGGAACACCGGGTCGTCGCTGGCGCGGTAATGCCGCACCAGGGCCTGCAGGTCGCCCTTGAAGAAACGCTGCGCGGTCTGCTGGAAACCCTTCAGGCCCTCCCGCGACTCCAGCAGGTGCGCCTGCACGCGCTGGCTGTAGTCGTTGATCAGGCCGGGCACCTGGATGCCCAGCAACAGGCCGCATGTGAACAGGATCAACCGCAGGTAGCTTCTGAGCATGTGCCCGTCCTTAGCTGGTCTGGCCCTGGGCGATGCATTCGCCCTTGCGCCACAGGCCCCACTCGCCGGGCTGGTAACGCTGCCAGGTTTCGTTCTCGGTGAGCGCTTCGGTGGTGATCACCGTGACCACGTCATCGGGTGTGGTTTCGGCGTGGAAGTCGACGATCATGTCGACGTCCTTGAGCCGCGCGGGGCCGAACGGCGCGCGCCGGGTGATATGCACCAGCTTGGTCGAACAGAAGCAGAACAGCCAGTCGCCATCACTGAGCAGGCAGTTGAACACGCCCTTGCCGCGGTACTCGGCGCAGGCCTGCTGCAGCACCGGCAGCAGTTGCTCGGCCTCGACCGGCTCGGGGAAGGCTTCGCGGATGCGGTTGAGCAGGTCGCAGAACGCCGCTTCGCTGTCGGTGTCGCCAATCGGCCGGTAGAAGGTGGTCAGGCCGTCGAGCCCGGCCAGCTGGCCGTTGTGCGCGAAACACCAGTTGCGCCCCCACAGCTCGCGCACGAACGGGTGGGTGTTGGACAGGCAGACCTTGCCGACGTTGGCCTGGCGGATATGGCCGATGACCACTTCGCTCTTGATCGGGTAACGCTGCACCAGGTTGGCGACTTCCGATTCGCTGCTCGCCGCCGGGTCCTGGAACAGCCGCAGGCCGCGGCCTTCGTAGAAGCCGATGCCCCAGCCGTCGCGGTGTGGGCCGGTGCGGCCGCCGCGTTGCATCAGGCCGGTGAAGCTGAAGACGATATCGGTAGGGACGTTGGCGCTCATGCCCAGCAGTTCACACATGTTCGGGTCGCTCCAGGGCTGCACTCAGAGACGCGGTTCGAGACGCTGGCGCGGGCCACCCAGCGGCGGCTCGGGCGGCTCGTTGCGATAGCGCTCGCGGCTCTGCGCAGGCTCGGCCACGACTTCCTCGGCATCGCGCCTGGCCGCCGCCTCGGCGCGCTCGCGTCGGGCACGGGCGCGAGCCTCCAGGGGCATGCGAATGGCGACGAAGATCAGGTACAGGGCGAAGGCGATCATGCCGTACATCGCCAGGTCCGCAGCCGCGCGCCAGACGTTGTTGCCGACCTTGAAGGCCAGATCGAGGGCGCTGATGGCGATGGCCGGGGCGAACAGGTCCTTGGCCGGATCGACGATGGTCGGGGTCAGCAACAGCACCGCCAGCAGCAGGCGCAGCGGCTCGCGCAGCCAGCGCCACATCCAGCCGGTGATACGGAAACCCACCCACAGGCAACCCAGGGCAGCCAGGGCATACAGTCCCCAGGCGTACAGATAATCGTTTTCGGTCATGGCGTCCGTGGAAGGTAGGCAAACAGGCGCTTATGATAACGATTTTTCCGCGCGCAGGCGCCCCCCAGCCAAGGAACCGCACATGCCCTCCACTGCCCCAGCCCTTTGCGCCCCGCTCGCCCGCCGCGACGACGGTGCGGATCCCTATGCCTGGCTGCAGCAACGCGACACCCCCGAGGTGATGGCCTACCTGGAAGCGGAGAACGCTTTCCAGGACGCGCAGCTGGCCGATCAGGCGCCGCTGCGCGAGCAACTGTTCGAGGAGATCAAGGCGCGCATCCTCGAAACCGACCTGTCGCTGCCCTCGCCCTGGGGTCCGTACCTGTACTACACGCGCACCACTGCCGGCGACGAATACCCGCGGCACTATCGCTGCCCGCGCCCGGCAGACGACTCCAACAGCGTCGACGAAAGCCGCGAGGAACTGCTGCTGGACCCCAACGTGCTGGCTGCCGGTGGTTTTCTCAGCCTCGGCGCCTTCAACGTCAGCCCGGACCACCAGCGCCTGGCCTACAGCCTGGATACCAGCGGCGACGAGATCTACACCCTGTACGTGAAGGAACTGGCTGACGGCAGCCTCAGCGAACTGCCGTTCGACGACTGCGACGGCAGCATGACCTGGGCCAACGACAGCCAGACCCTGTTCTTCACCGAACTGGACGACACCCACCGGCCGTTCCGCCTGCGCCGCCACCGCCTCGGCAGCGCAGAGGCCGACACCGTGTTCGAGGAACACGACGGGCGTTTCTTCCTGCACTGCTACCGCGCCAGCTCCGAGCGCCAGCTGGTGCTGGCGCTCAACAGCAAGACCACCAGCGAATCCTGGGTCCTCGATGCCGATACGCCGCAACAGGCCTTCCAATGCATGGCGCCGCGGGTCGAGGGTCACGAATACGACGTCGACCACGGCAAGCTGGACGGCGAATGGCACTGGTTCATCCGCAGCAACCAGGACGGCATCAACTTCGCCCTGTTCCACGCACCGAGCGCTTCGCTGCCGACCCGCGAACAGTGGCAGGTGCTGGTGGCGCACCGCGACGACGTCATGCTCGATGGCCTGACCCTCAGCGCCGACGCCCTGACCCTGAGCCTGCGCGAAGGTGGCCTGCCGGTGATCGAGGTCCGCCCGGCCGGCCTGCCGAGTTACCGCGTACAACTGCCGGACGCAGCCTACAGCCTCTACGTGCAGGACAGCCTGGAATTCGCCAGCCCGCGCATCCGCCTGCGCTACGAGGCGCTGAATCGTCCGGCCCAGGTGCGCCAGCTGGAGCTGGCCGATGGTGCACAGAAAGTCCTCAAGCAGACCCCGGTGCTCGGCGACTTCAACGCCGACGACTATGTCAGCCAGCGCCTCTGGGCCCGCGCCAGCGACGGCACCCTGGTGCCGATCAGCCTGGTGCAGCGCCGCGCCGACGTCGGCCACCCGGTGCCGCTGTATCTGTACGGCTACGGCGCCTATGGCGAAAGCCTCGACCCGTGGTTCTCCCATGCCCGCCTGAGCCTGCTGGATCGCGGCGTGGCCTTCGCCATCGCCCATGTGCGCGGCGGCGGCGAACTGGGCGAAGCCTGGTACCGCGCCGGCAAGCAGGAACACAAGGCCAACACCTTCAGCGACTTCATCGCCTGCGCCGAGCACCTGATCGCGACCGGCGTCACCAGCGCCAGCCGCCTGGCGATCAGCGGCGGCAGCGCCGGCGGCCTGCTGATCGGCGCGGTGCTGAACCAGCGTCCGGATCTGTTCAAGGTCGCCATCGCCGAAGTGCCGTTCGTCGACACCCTCAACACCATGCTCGACCCGGACCTGCCGCTGACCGTCACCGAATACGACGAATGGGGCAATCCGCAGGAGCCCGAGGTGTACCAGCGGATCAAGGCCTACGCGCCCTACGAGAACGTCAGCGCCCAGGCGTATCCAGCCATGCTGGTGATCGCCGGCTACAACGACAGCCGCGTGCAGTACTGGGAAGCGGCCAAGTGGGTGGCCAAGCTGCGGGTGACCAGGACCGACAGCAACCCGCTGCTGCTCAAGACCGAACTGGGCGCCGGCCACGGCGGCATGAGCGGGCGTTATCAGGGCCTGCGCGATGTGGCCCTGGAGTACGCCTTCGTCCTGAATCAGCTGGATGTGGTGTAAATCGCGTTTTTCATTGTCTGAGCTTGCGCCGCGACCGCCGTCGCGGTGCGATCTCCTCCGGACCGACAACAAAGACCGAACCTGATGCCCGACGCCTCCCTGCTCAACAACGCAATCCGCGACCAGCTGATGGACTGCGGCCTCTTCGACCAACTGCAGCCCGGCGACTTCGCCGCGGCCGCCGGTTACTTCGCCCTGAGCGCCATGAGCGCAGGCCAGGACATCTTCCGCGAAGGCGATGCCGGCACCTTCATGTGCATCATCGTTTCCGGCCAGGTCTCGGTACGCAAGACCGATGCCGAGGGCCGCGAGGTGGAAATCGCCGTGCTGCGCAAGGGCCGCGCCTTCGGCGAAATGGCGGTGCTCGACGGCGAACGGCGCTCGGCTTCCTGCGTCGCCGCCAGCGATTGCCAGTTGCTCAGCCTGGGCAAGGACGCGCTGGAAAAGATGCTCAACGATGCGCCGAAGATCGCCGCCAAGGTGATTCGCGCCCTGGCGGTGGCGTTGTCGAAGCGCCTGCGCATGGTGGACGGGCAGTTGCTGGCGCAGCAGGTCTAGCTCGACCGTTAGGCGCCTTTCGCCCGGTCCCGTTGCGAATCAGGGGTCAGGCCCGGCAAGGGCTGGTCCTTCGGCGGTGCTGGCAGGGGCATCGGCGGCAGCAGCGGCCCGCCGGGCTGGCCATCGTTGGCGCGCGGCGCCTGGGGTGGCGTCACTTGCGGATACGGAGTGGGCGTCGGCGTGCCCGGCGCACCGGGCACCGGGGCGATGACCCGCGGTTGCAGGTCTTCGGCCTGGGCGCTGGCAGCACTGGCCAGGCACAACAGCAGGATGCTCGTCAGACGCATGGGGGGCTCCTGGTCGAGGTCATGTCCTACAGCCTACTCCGCCGTGTGGCGGATTGCCTGCCCTGCGTGCCGGAGTAGCGTTAGACTGACGTCAAAACCGTGAAACACCTGAGCAGGCACAACAATGACGCAATCTTCCTCCGCCGCCGCCACCGCGCGGCTCGACCGTATCCTCGCCGACGCCAAGCGCGACGACGAAAGGGGCTATCGCCAGAAAGCACTGAGGATGTACCCGCACGTCTGCGGGCGCTGCGCCCGTGAGTTCTCCGGCAAGCGCCTGAGCGAACTGACCGTGCACCACCGCGACCACAACCACGACAACAACCCGCAGGACGGCTCCAACTGGGAGCTGCTGTGCCTCTACTGCCACGACAACGAGCACGCCCGCTACACCGACCAGCAGTACTTCAGCGAAGGCTCGCTGAGCACGCCGTCGATCGCCAAGGCCACGCACAACCCGTTCGCCGGCCTGGCCGGGCTGCTCGGCAAGAAGGACGAGTAAGGTTCGCCGCCCCGCACCCGGGCCCGTATAATCGCGTCTTTTTTGCGAAGGGCCCGGCACGTGGCGAACAAAAGGTACAGCTGCATCGGCCTGTACAACCCCAAATCCCCTGAGAACGTCGGTTCGGTGATGCGCGCCGCCGGCTGCTATGGCGTCAATTCGGTGTTCTACACCGGCAAGCGCTACGAGCGTGCCCGCGACTTCGTCACCGACACCAAGCGGGTGCACTACGACATCCCGCTGATCGGCATCGACGACCTGCAGAAGATCATTCCCCTGGGCTGCACCCCGGTGGCCGTGGAGCTGGTGGATGGCGCGCGCCCGCTGCCGGAATACACCCACCCGGACCGCGCGATCTACATCTTCGGCCCCGAGGACGGCAGCCTGGACGACGACGTCCGCGCCTGGTGCGAGGAGACCATCTACATCCCGACCAACGGCTGCATGAACCTTGCGGCCACGGTCAACGTGGTGCTCTACGACCGCATGGCCAAGGGGCTCAACACCCGTTCCGGGCCAAGGTTCAAGTAAGCGATTGAACGCCGGCCGCGGGCTGGCGGTCTGCTGACTATCCCATCACGCAAGAGGAGTAGCGCCCATGCGCCAGAAGCCCGAGATTCCGCCAACGCCCTTTCACAGCGACCCCGAACACAACGTGCAGGGCTGGGAGCGTGCCGGCTCCGTGGCCACCGGCGTGGTGATGGTCGGCAAGGGCCTGCGCCGTGGCGGCCTGCTGGGCCTGATCCAGATCGCCATTGGCGGCGCGGTACTGGCGCGCGGGGTGACCGGACATTGCTCGGCCAAGAGCCTGCTGGAGCGCGGGCGCCAGGACCTGGACGGGATCCGGGCGAAGATCGAGCGCACCGGGAGCGAGTTGAAGGCGCTCAAGGATGCGGCGGAAGCAGCCACCAGCAGTGCCACCGTGACCGGGAATGACTCCCTGGTAAATCCCAAGCCCTGAGTCTTGCAGGGTTCTTGAGGACCTCATCGCTGGCAACGCCAGCTCCCACAGGGTCCGTGGCGTCGCTGAACCCTGTGGGAGCTGGCGTTGCCAGCGATGAGGCCCTCAAGAGCAACGCAAAAACCAGCGCCCGTCAACGCAACAACGAACTCTGCAAAACCTCCGACTCCCGCCCCAGCACACGCTCCGCCAACTGCACGAACTCCGCCGTATTCACACTGTCCAGGCGCATCAACGCCCGCACCAGGTCATCCAGCGACTGCTTGTTGTGGGTATGGATGCGAATCTCCCGGTCCAGCGCCTGCAACAGCAGCACCGCGCGGGCAACGGTCGGTGCGTTGACCTGCTCGCCACGCAGGCTGGTCACCGCCTTGCTCTCCTTGGCCAGGCGCGCCTGCAGCGCCTGGTAGCGGTCATCGCTGATCCCGCCGGCACGCCGCAGCAGCTCGGTGGCGTAGTACTCCGCCAGCCCTTCGCCGATCCAGTCGCTGGCCTCGCGATCGTCGATCCGCGCGAACACCCGCACCAGCTCGCGCAGCAGCGGACTGCTACCGCTTTCACTGACCAGCGGCGTGGCGCTGTTGAGGTAGATCGAGTTGTTCGCCGCCCGCGCGCCACGCCACAGGTGCTCGCGGGCCCCGACCAGCAGCAGCTTCGGCGGATTGCGCGGGAACACCGCCTGGTACTGCGGCCAGACGAACGTCAGCAGGGTCAGCGCATCCATCCGGCGCAGGCCCTGCCCCACCGGGCCGGCCACACTGACCTCGGTTTCGCCGAGCCGCGCCCGCCGCGCACCGACATTGCCGGCGAGCATCCAGCCGGTCGGCCGGTCGAACAGCCGCGAGGGGTTGTCGATGCGAAAACGCTGCTTGCCGACCCGCGGCCAGGCGGTTTCGATGCTGTTCCAGCCGCTGGGCAGATCGACGCTCAGGCGCGCCACCAGCTCGGTGCCGTCCTGCTGGTCAAGGTGCGCCGCCGGTACCAGGTCATCGCCACGGAACAGCGCCCAGTTCGGCGCAATGCGGCTGTCGTAGCTGCCGTTGCGCAGCTTGTGGTTGAGGCGCACCCGGTAGCTCAGGCTGGCCTTGCCCGACGCCGGCTGCCAGCGCCCGCGCTGGTTGTCGGGCTGCAGTTGCCACGGCCCGTCGGCCTTGAAGTCGCTGTACAGGCCTTCGGTGCCCAGGTCGAAATCCAGGCTGCGGACCTGGGTGCCCTCGGCCAGGGTCAGGCGCACCTCGGCCTGGCCGCTCTGCGGCAGCAGGCGCACGTGGTAATCCAGGTCGACTTTCTTCGCCCAGGCGGCATTGCTCGCCAACAGCAACACGACCCACGCCAGAGGGTGACGCACAGGCATTGCCCGACTCCTTGTTCGAACGCGGAACGCGCCAGCTCAGCTAGCGCGGAATATCAGATAGTCTTCCCAGTCGTCTTCGGCGACGCTGTTCTCGCTGAGCATGCGCCCGGACTGCGAGATGCGCTGGACGTGGACCTGCTCGCGGTCGCCACAGACCAGGTGGTGCCAGCTTGGCAGGTCCTTGCCTTCGCTGACCAGGCGGTAGCCACAGGTGGGCGGCAGCCATTTGAACTGGTCGGCCTTGCCCGGGGTGAGCTGGATGCAATCCGGCACCTGCTCGAAGCGGCGCGGGTAATCGCTGCACTGGCAGGTCTTGAGGTCCAGCAGTTTGCAGGCGATCCGCGTGTAGTAGACGCTGTTGTCGTCTTCGTCCTCGAGCTTCTGCAGACAGCACAGACCACAACCGTCACACAGCGACTCCCATTCCTGGGGGTCAAGCTGATCGAGGGTCTTGCGGGTCCAGAACGGCTCGGGGCTTGCCAGCATGTTGCGGTGATCCTGTATCAAAATTCTTCGGCCTGTGTCAGGCGGCGCCAGTCTAGGACGTGTGCTGCAGCTTTGCCAGACCGCTTGTCAGGGTGCTGGCGACAGTTGTAGTTTTGCAAATCGTTTCAGTTCTCATCCCCCCATCAGGAACCCGTCATGAGCGCCAACCCACGTATTGCCGATTACGCCATTCATGAACAGTTCATCCAGCGCTGGTCGCCGCGCGCCTTCACCGGCGAGGCGATCAGCGAGGAAACCCTGCTGAGCTTCCTCGAAGCCGCGCGCTGGGCGCCCTCGGCGTACAACTCGCAGCCCTGGCGGTTCCTCTACGCCCGTCGCGACACGCCAAGCTGGGAGCGTTACCTGGGCCTGCTCAACGAGTTCAACCGCAGCTGGGCGCAGCATGCCTCGGCGTTGGTGATCGTCATCTCCAAGACCACCTTCACCGCCCCGGGCGCCAGCGAGGAAACCCCGGCGCTGTGGCACACCTTCGATACCGGCTCGGCCTGGGGCCACCTGGCGCTGCAGGCCAGCATCAGCGGCTGGCATACCCACGGCATGGCCGGCTTCGACCAGGAGCTGACCCGCAAGGAACTGAAGATTCCCGAGGAATACGCGCTGCACGCGGCGGTAGCGATCGGCAAGCTGGGCGACAAGGCGACCCTGGCCGAGTACCTGCAGGCGCGGGAAGTGCCGAGCCCGCGTCGGCCGTTGAACGAGCTGGTGGCCGAGGGTGATTTCACTCTGTAAGCCTTTTGGGACCGCTTTGCGGTCCTTCGCGACGGTTCGGCGCCCCGACAAGCTCGCTCCCACAAGAGCAGATCGGCGCTGTTCCTGTGGGAGCGAGCTTGTCGGGGCGCCGAACCGTCGCGAAGGGCCGCAAAGCGGCCCAAATCAATAGCCCCGCTGGAAATCCACCTCGCCACGCAACCCGTCATCCCGCTGATACGCCCCCAGGTTCTCGACGAACAAGCGCACCATCGCCGCCGGCGAGGTCGGTGCCGAGCTGTGCCCGGTCAGCAGCAGCCCCAGCGCAGTCCAGAACGGATGATTGCGCGGCAGCGGCTCCTGCCGGCAGACATCGATCACCGCCGCGGCCAGATGGCCCTTGGTCAGCGCCTCGACCAGGTCACCATCGACCACCGCCACGCCCCGCCCGGCGTTGATGAACAGCGCGTCCGGATTGAAGCGGGCGAACAGCGCCGCGTCGTAGATATCCTGCGTTGCCGGGGTGTCCGGCAGCAGGTTGAGCACATAGTCCACCTGCCCGACCAAACGCCCGAGATCCTCCAGCCCGGCCACTTCGATGAACGGCGCCAGTTGCCGCGGCGCGCTGGCGATGCCGTACAGCCTGCAGCCAAACGGCACGAGGAAGCGCGCCACCTCGCAGCCGATATCACCGGTACCGACGATCAGCACCCGACGCCCCTCCAGGCTGCGCCCGGGACGACCATCCCATTTACGCTCGACCTGGCTCATCAGCCGGGTCAGTACCTCGCGCTCGTGACCGAGCATGTAGGTCAGCACGTACTCGGCCATGACCTGGCCGAAGATGCCCACGGCGCGGGTCAGCCGGTAGTCGCGGGGCAGCCCCTCGGCCAGCAGCGGGGTGATCCCGGCCCAGGTCGACTGCAGCCAGTCCGGGCGATGCCCCTGGCGCAGCAGGCTCGCCAGCAGGTCGGGCTGGCCCAGCCACACCGGGCACTGCGCGGCATGGCGCGCCAGTTCGGCGGAATCACCGCTGGTCAGGACGTCGAGTTCGGGCAAAGCCTCGCGCAGCAGGCGGGCATAGAGGGCGTGATCCTGTTCGGCGATCAGAACGCGCATATCGATTACAACCTTGCAGAACGGCAGGAGGACCGACCGCCAGAGTCGGTCCCGCGGGGAGAGGGATCAGACCGGGTCGTTGCGGCGCAGCAGCTCTTCCGGGAGGTGTTCGATGTACTCCTCCTCGGTCGGCGGCATCTGCAGGTGATAACCCTGGGTGTCGAGGTTTTCCAGGACCTTGGCGATGTCCTCGCGGGCCAGGGTGCGCTCCGGGGTCAGCACCAGGTCGAAGGCGTGCTGCGGCGTGCCGAACAGCGGCAGCAGGGCTTCGGGCACCTTGCTCAGGCCGTCGGCCTTGAGCAGGTAGAGGTACATTTCGTTCTTGCGGGGACTGCGATAGATCGAACAGATACGTTTCAAGACGGTTCTCCAGCGTCGGCCAGGCAATCCAGCAGGGCCTGGCCCATGCGCTCGCGGCGCCAGCCGCGCAGCGAGTCGGGCAATTGGTACGGTCCCCCGGGGAAGCCGCTCTTGAGCAGCAGTTCGAGGGTTTTCTTGCGCAGCATCAGCTCCGGGGCGATGTTCAGGCGCTCGGCCTCTTCCTGGCCGATGGCGCGCAGCTTCTTCAGCAGCGCCGCGGCTTCGATCGGCAACGGCTCCGCGACCGCCGGCGGCCACTGCGCGGGCGGCAGGCTGCCCGTGCGCTTGATCAGGTCGAGGAGGAATTCGCCATCCTGACGGATGGTGCGCGGGTGCATGTCTTCGATGCGGCCCAGGGCCACCAGGTTGTCCGGCTGGGTCCGCGCCATCGGCCACATGGCGTGTTCACGCAGGACGCGGTTGCGCGGTACGTCGCGCTCGCGGGCCTGGATCTCGCGCCAGGCGCACAGCTCGCGCAGCACCGCCAGTTGGGCACGGGACAGCTTCCAGGCCAGCTTGGCCTCGCGGTACAGCTCGTAGGGATCGGTTTCGCGGCGCAGCTGCACGACCAGCTCGGCGCCGTCTTCCAGCACCCAGGCGTTCTTCTCGTCGCTGAGCTGCGGGCGCAGGCGCTCGTAGAGCTCGGCCAGGTGCACGGCATCTTCCGCGGCATAGCTGATCTGGGTGTCGGAGAGCGGACGCTGCAGCCAGTCGGAGCGGGTTTCGCCCTTGGGCAGCTCGATGCCCAGGACTTCCTGGACCAGGCGCGAATAGCCCATGGAGAAGCCGAGGTTGAGGTAACCGGCGGCCAGCTGCGTGTCGAACAGCGGCGCCGGCAGGCTGCCGGTCAGCCGGGCGAGCACTTCGAGGTCTTCGCTGCAGGCATGCAGGACCTTGATCACAGCGGCGTCTTCGAGCAGCTCGGCGAACGGCCGCCAGTCATCGATCAGCAGCGGGTCGATGAGGAAGGCGCGGAGCCCGTCGCCGACCTGGATCAAACCGGCTCTGGGATAGAAGGTATCGACCCGCATGAACTCGGTATCGAGGGCCACGAAGGGCAGTTGACGCCAGCGCCGGCAATGTTCCGCCAGGGCGCTGTCGTCGCGAATCCAGTGAATATCGATGGCCACAAGGCTCTCCCACAAACAATGGCGCGCAGTATATACGGCACAGGCCGCCGCCGGGAAACCGCTCGACGGTGGCTCTTGGAGCGTAGATGCGGGAGGCCCGGGGCGGCGTTTTTTCGATTGGGCGCTAGCGCGAAGCCTGCGCCGGACGACACCCGGCGAACAGGTCCAGCTGCGGGTTGTACAGCGCGGTCTGCACCTGCAGCAGGCCGAGCATGGAATGGAACAGGTTGTCCTGGCTCAGCGGGCGCTCGCGCTGCTGCCGCAGGCAATCGACATCGACGGCGAAGCTCGCCCGGTAGTTGTCCGAGAACCAGGCCAGCATCGGCACGTGCTTCTGCTGCTGCGGCGCCAGCATGTACGGGGTGCCGTGGAGGAACAGGTTGTACTCGCCCAGCGACTCGCCGTGGTCGGACAGGTAGATCATCGCGGTGTCGACCCGGTCCTGCTTGCTGCGCAGCACATCGATCAGCGCAGCCAGCACATGGTCGGTGTACAACAGGGTGTTGTCGTAGCCATTGACGATGCTCTGCCGGTCGCACTGGTTCAGGGCATTGCTGTGGCAGACCGGGGTGAAGCGTTCGAACGCCGTCGGGTAGCGCTTGTAGTAGTCCGGGCCGTGACTGCCCATCTGGTGCAGGACCAGCACAGTGTCCTGCTTGAGGTCGTCGATGCGCGCGGCGAGGTCCTTGAGGAGGATTTCGTCATGGCACTCGCTGTCCGCGCACAGCCCGGGCTCCTTGAGGTCGCTGACGTCCTCGAGGTGCACGCGATCGCAGGTGCCCTTGCAACCGGACTGGTTGTCGCGCCAGTACACGGCAAGGCCAGCGCGCTGCAGCATGTCGAGCAGGCCCTCCTGGTTCTTCGCCCGGGCCGCGTCGTAGTCCTTGCGGGTCATGCCGGAGAACATGCAGGGCACCGACACCGCGGTTTCGGTGCCGCAGGAAGTGACATTGGCGAACGCCACCAGGCCCTGCTCCTTGCTCAGTTGCGGCGTGGTATCACGCTCGTAGCCGAGCAGGCCGAAGTTTTCCGCCCGGGCGCTCTCGCCCACCACCAGCACGGTCAGGGATTTGCGCGGATGAGCGGCCCAGGCCGGCGCCAGCGTGGCGTCCTCGCCAATCTTGCGGAAGGGTTGCGAGGCCACGCCGACTTTCTCGCGGACATAGTTCAGCGAAGCGCCGATGTAGTTGCTCGGCACCACCATCAGGCGCAGTTCGTGGTGATTGCGAAACAACGACGCCAGGCCCTGGTAATTGACCATCGCCACCGCCGCGAGCAACACCGCGCTGGCCAGACCCACCCATAACTTCTGCAATAACTCGCGGGGCCAGGAACGAAACGCGATGGGGGCCTTGAACAACAGCAACGTCGGCAATACACCGAGCAGCACTATATAGACGAACAACTTCAGGGAAAGCAGATCACGCACTTCCGTGACATTGGTTTCCACGGTATTGCGCAACATGCCGATATCGATCAATACCCCATACTGGCTCATGAAATAAGCCACACCGGCACTGACGATGAACAGCGTCGCCAGCAGCGGCTTGAGGGTTCTGCGAAAGGCCAGCAGGGTCAGCACGATATTGAACGCGCACAGCAGCAGCACGCCGAAGGCCAGGCGCAATAGCAGTGCATGGCGATCACCCTGCAGCACGCTGCCGATGTGTTGCCACAGCACGGAATTGAAACCGAGCAACAGATAGGCACTGGCAAGCAGCGTCACCCATTCCGGACGCAGCGAAGTTATTTTCGGCATGACGATTCGCTTATAAAAAGTTCCACCACTAATGTCTTTGCGACATCAGTCTGTTTGCGGGGTGGACTTTAAGCAGCCTTTCATCAATTTTCCGTGAAAAAAACGCCAACAAATACGGGTCTGAAATTAACTTTTATTTATCTGCGCGGTAAGGTTCGGCCGCCGTTCGGCAAACGGCGGCCGTGGCACTCAGCCCGGCAGGCGCACTTTCGAGTAGGAATCGCGATCGATATCGAGCATTTCCACGCACAGCTGGATATCCACCCCGGCCTGCGCCGGCACCAGGTCCTTGAGGACCTCGAGCAGATCGGCGGACAACTGGCGCTTCACCTCCGGCGAGCGACCGCTGAGCAGCGCCAGCTTCACATGGACGAAGGCCCGCTCCGCCGGCGCGATGCCGACGCGGAACACCTGATGGGCCACGGCGCGGCTCTTGATATCCACTTCGTCGCTGAACTGGCCGCTGGCGACCAGCGCGTTGTTCAGGCGCAGCAGCGCCTTGTCGGTGTCCAGACTGCGCAGGTTGGCGCTGTACTCCAGATGCAGTTGAGGCATGACGGTTACCGGTTACAGGAAAGATCCGACAGACTAACGCCAGCTTTCCAACCCGGCAAAGGCAACTATTCTGAAGGTTCATGCCCCGACCCGACTGAGGAGATCCATCTATGCCGGTCAAGCACAATCTGTACGCCGACCTGGGCGTGACTGCGGAAGCATTCGAGGCTCACAAGAAAAAGGACTCACGCCTGAGCACCCTCGAAGAGGACTACCTGCGCAAGGACAGGCAGGTCGTCGAAGCCGAGGAGAACGCCAGCGCGGATGAGGAGATCAACCGGCTACGCAAGGAGCGCCTGAAGATCAAGGACGAGATCACCGCCCATCTGCGCAAGACCTGACCCACCCGCGACGCTGGCGCGGGCAGGCACTCGCCCCGCGTCAGCGCCGCGCCTGGCGCAGCGCCTCCAGTTCCAGGTACGGCTGCCGCGCCCACGCCTCGACCCGCTCGCGCACACCCTCGGACGCTTCGTCGCGCTTGCCCTGGCTGTCGGCAACGAAGGCATCGCGCGGGTGCTTGGCGTTGCGCGTCGAGGCGCTCATGGCCAGTTCCACCTCCTCCGGGTCAAGGCCGAAGAAATCCGCCAGGTGCCCGCTCATGGCCGCGGGCAATTCGTCGTAGTTGAGCAGCAGGCTGCCTTCCGCCCGGCTGTGCTGCACGGCGGCCTCCAGGATCAGGCCCAGGCGCCGGGCAATTTCATCCTCTCGCGTACCCGGCCCCTGCTCGCCGTCCAGCCAGGCCGAACCGATCAGGCCCGGGATCATGTGCATGCCGCTCTGACGCAAGTGCGACACGGCGATCTCCAGCGGCTCGCGATACAGATACAGCCAGGGCACCTCGGGGAAGCAGTCACGCAGCAAGGCCCGCTCGCGGATGTTCCAGGCGTCCAGCTTGATCACCAGCGCCCGCTCCTGGCCGCCGCGGACCTGACCGAACGCCGAGAGCAGGCCGCGCAGGGCCGGCCTGCGCACGGCATCGGGCAGCTCGGCGCGCAACAGGGTGTCCAGCGGCGGCGGCTCGGAAAGCACCACCTGGCTCGGCAGGCGCGCAAGCATCTGGCCGAGCAGCGTCGAACCGCAGCGCGAGGCATGGTAGATGAAGGCGCTCGGCGCCACACCGGGGCTTTCGTGCTGCCACTGGGTCAAGGCCGCCAGCGGCGTCTGGCGCCGGAAGGCCTGGTTGAACGGCAGGCGCAGGACGTCGTCCACCGACTCGCGGAAAAACGGCTGGTCGAGGCGCTGCTCACCGAACCAGCACCAGTCCACCGACCATTCCCCGGCCTGCTCCCAGATGCGGATCGGCAGCCAGCCGTGCAGATTCAGACTTTCCATTGATCACTCCAGCTGCTGCGCCCCTGGCGCATGGCCGCGCGCACCTGCGCGTGGCTGAAGACGAAACCCTGTTCGGCGGCGAGGGCCAGGGTCTGTTCGATGAACGACTCGCGGTCGCTCAGGGCCTGCAATCGCGCGCAGGCCTGCGGCTGGCGTTCCAGCCAGCGGGAGAAACCGGCGAAGGCCGCGGCGAAACGGCCGATACCCGGCGCCGGGGTGGTTGCCAGGCCGTTCTCGATCGCCGCGTCCAGCCATGGGCCGGGACGACAGTCGATGACCAGGTGGACCCGCGGGCTGCTGTCGTGGTTGTTCACGCTGTGCGCCCGGTTCAGGTCGAGAAACCAGCACTCGCCGGCCTGCATCGGCACGCGCCGGCTTTCCAGCATGAAGTCCACCTGCTCCGGCGTGAGCAGCGGCACATGCAGGCGCATGTCGGCATCCGCGCCGCCGAGGTCGTAGTCGCGGTGCTCGTGGATATGGCTGTTGGGGCCGAGGCGCATCAGCCGGGCGCTGCGAATCTCCACGTCGAGCCCGCGCAGACCCTGCTGCCAGCGCGCATCGTCGCGCCAGGGCTGGCGTTGCACCGCCGGCCCCTCGCCATGGGTCAGTTCACTCGTCGCGTCGGCCGGAGAGATCAGTGCGACACCGCTCCAGTCGCCCTCGTAATAGCCGTGATTGAAATGCGCCTGCCACTGCCCCTCGTCGATCTCCGCCAGCGCCGCCAGCAACGGCACCACGTCGATCGCGACGGGCAGGCGCGAGAACGCCGGACGACGCACGCCGGCGTCCAGACAACGCGAAGAATCCATATGCCCAACTCCCAGTGGAATGCGGCCCAGTCTAGGGCGGGCAGGATTGCCGTCAAGCAAAATGCCATCACGCAGCCCACGCACTTCGTCGCAGGCCTTCGCCAGCTCCGGCTACCCTGAACCGCCATACCTGTTGTGGTCAGCGGAGCGCCTGGTGCATGCTGCGCCGGCCTTCATGTTCGCCGCCCGGCGGCCGATACACTGGTTGAGCCGGCCCACCTGGCCGCCGAACTTCACGCCCCCTTCGAAGCGATAACGTATGCAGTCCATCTACCTGAATCTCGGTTGCGCCGACCACCCACGCCAGGGCTTCTTCAATATCGACCTGGACGAAGCGGGTGCGGATTTCCAGCTTGTGCCGGGCCAGGCCCTGCCGTGGGAACGCGGGACGGTTCCGGGGATCTACAGCGCCCATCTGCTCGAACGCCTGCCGTTCAACCAGGGCATCCGCCTGCTCCACGAGTGCCGCCGGGTCCTGCAGCCGGGTGGCGTGCTGCGCCTGGTGGCGACCGACCTGCGGGCGCTGATCGACGATTACCTGAGTGACCGCGCCCACCCCGAAGCGCCTGGCATCGGGCGCAGCGAGCGCCTCAATCGGGCCCTGCGCGCGCAGGCCTGGAGCTACGACGCCGAGGAACTGACGCGGATCTGCAAGAGGATCGGCCTGGAGCCGGTGGAAGACATCGCGGCGGGCCGCAGCAGCGATGCCAGGCTGAACGACCTGGAAGACGCGGTTACGGGGCAACTGGTCCTGGAGTTCCGCAAGCCGCAGCGCCAGTTGGCCGCGGATGCCGAGCCGCTGGTCAGCATCGTCATGCCGACCTACAAGACCGAACACCTGCACCAGGCCCTGGAAAGCGCGCTGAACCAGACCTACCGCAACCTGGAAATCCTCCTCTGCGACGACTGCCCCAGCGACGCCATCGAAAACATCGCCCGCGAGTACGGCCGGTTCGACCCGCGCGTGCGCTACGTGCGCAACCCGGACGCCGGCAAGGACATCGGCCGCCTCAACCATGTGCTGTGCCTGAACGAAGCGCGCGGCGAATTCATCAAGTTCCTCAACGACGACGACCTGCTCGACGTCGAGTGCGTCGAGCGCATGGTCAAGGCCTTCAGCGACTATCCGGACATCACCCTGGTCACCTCCAAGCGCCAGCGCATCGACCAGCATGGCGCGCCGCTGGCGGATATCCCGGCGACCCAGGCACCGGTCGCGGCCGACTCGATGATCGAAGGCCTGTCCCTGGGCACCGCGCTGATGCTCTCGCAGATCAACTTCGTCGGTGAGCCGAGCACGGTGATGTTCCGCCGCGCGGACATGCTGGAGGTCACCCCGGACTTCATGTCGGTGGACGAGCAGCCGATCGCCTGGGCCTCGGACGTGGCGATCTTTCTCAACCTGGCCCTGAAGGGCAATACGGTGTACCTGATCCAGCCGCTGAGCAGCTTCCGCATCCACGGCGAACAATGCCAGGTACTCTATGGCGCCGCGGCGCAGGGCGAGTCGCGGCGCTGCTGGGGCATCATGCGTGACTTCTGGACCCGGCATGAATTCGACAAATCGCTGTGAACAGGCCACCCGGCCATGGATCGGATGAAGAAACGGATCGAGGCGATGTACAACCCATGAGCAAGCGGGAACCGATCTACGTCACCCAGCCCGCCCTGCCCGAGCTGGAAGCGTTCATCCCCTACCTGGAGGAAATCTGGGACAGCCGCATGCTGACCAACGGCGGTGGCATGCACCAGCGCCTGGAAGCGGCGCTGTGCGAGTACCTGGAGGTCGAACACCTGTCGCTGTTCTGCAACGGCACCCAGGCACTGATCACGGCCATCCAGGCCGCCGGGCTCAGTGGCGAGGTCATCACCACGCCCTACTCCTTCGTCGCCACGGCGCATTCGCTGCTGTGGAACAACCTGCGCCCGGTGTTCGTCGACATCGACCCGCACACCCTGAACCTCGACCCGGCGCGTATCGAAGCCGCGATCACCGCACAGACCACGGCGATCCTGCCGGTGCACTGCTACGGCCATCCCTGCGCCACCGCGGCGATCCGCAGCATTGCCGAGCGCCATGGCCTGAAGGTCATCTACGACGCCGCCCACGCCTTCGGCGTGCGCGACGCATCCGGCAGCCTGCTGCGCCACGGCGACATGGCGGTGCTGAGTTTCCATGCGACCAAGGTGTTCAGCACCTTCGAGGGCGGCGCCATCGTCTGCCGCGATGCGGCGACCAAGCGCCATATCGACCAGTTGAAAAACTTCGGCCTGTCCCCTGATGGCAGCACCGTCGAGTTCACCGGCAGCAACGGCAAGCTCAGCGAGGTCCATGCCGCATTCGGCCTGCTGCAGCTGCGCCATCTCGACCAGGCCCTGGACAAACGCCAGGCCATCGATCAGCGCTATCGCCAGGGCCTGGCCGGGGTCGCCGGCATCCGCTGCATCGACGGCATCGGCGAGCAACGGGCCAACCATGCCTATTTCCCGATCCTGGTCGAAGCCGATTACCCGCTGCAGCGTGATGAACTGTTCGAGCGCCTCGCCGCCCACGACATCCATGCCCGCCGCTATTTCCAGCCGCTGCTCAGCAGCCTGCCGATGTACCGCGACAGCCCCTCGGCCGCCGCCGCCAACCTGCCGGTGGCGCAGCGCGTGGCGGACCAGGTGATCTGCCTGCCGATCTATCCCAACCTGGACCATGACAGCGTCGACTTCATCATCGAACTGATCGCCGGGGCCGCTGCATGAGCGCCGTGGCGATCATGCAGCCGTACCTGTTTCCCTACATCGGCTACTGGCAACTGCTCAAGGCCACGGACTGCTTCGTGGTCTACGACGACGTGAACTACATCAACCGCGGCTGGATCAATCGCAACCGCATCCTGGTCAACGGCGAACCGGGCCTGATCACCCTGCCGCTGCTGCAGGCCTCGCAGAATCGCAAGATCGACCAGATCGACATCGCCCCCGCCGGGCAGTGGCAGGGCCGCCTGCTGCGGACCCTGGAGCTGACCTACCGCAAGGCGCCGTGTTTCGCCGAGGTGTTCCCCGTGCTGGAGCGCATCCTCAGCCATGACGAGCGCAACCTCGCGCGCTTCCTCAGCCACCAGCTGCAGACCCTGGCCCGCTTCATGGACCTGCCGACGCGGATCGTGCCGAGCAGCCGGGTCTACGCCAATGCGCACCTGGCGGCGCAGGAGCGCATCCTCGATATCTGTCGCCAGGCGCAGGCGAGCCGCTATGTGAATGCCCAGGGCGGGCGCGAACTGTACGATCCGGCGGCGTTCGCCACAGCCGGCATCGACCTGCGCTTCATCGCCATGCGCGCCCTGCCCTACCCGCAGCGCGGCAAGGGTTTCACGCCGTACCTGTCGATCGTCGATGCGCTGATGGAGGTGGGGGCCGCCGGTATCGGGGTGCATCTGGCGGCCTTCGATCTTTGCTGATCCAGTACCGCAGTCGTTACTTCGGCCGGGCCGCGAGCCAGCCTCTGAGGACATTGACGACCACCGGGGCGAAAGGTTGCAGCCTGCCCTGCTGAGGACGGCTGAGATCATCGATGAGCATTTCCAGCAAGTCGTCGTCCTCAAGAGGTGAGGACGGATCCAGACCATTTACCGTCAACAGGGTTCGCGAAAACTCCCGGCGCTTTTCCACCAGCTTCTTGTTGTTTTTCTCGTGGTCACCCAGGTTGAGCACGGCAATCGCCTCGATCGCTCTCGGCGACAGGCCTTCGACGCGCCCACTGATGGAAAAACGCAGCTCCTCTTCGCATGCGCTGATCAACGGCGAGAGCGGAAGGTCCTTGTTGCCCTTGGCGGCATCACACTGACCGGGGGTAGTACAGCTGGCAACGATGTTGTCGAAGGTCAGGCTGAGGTGGGGATGACGGTCGCGACACTGCAGATGCTCGTTCATGGTGTCGGGTCGCTCACCGGAAACTTCCGCACAACAGTAGGCGCACAGATAGAACTGCTCTGCAGCGCAGGTTGCCCGGATGGCGGAGCGCTCCGGCTGATCAAGATCCCGGTAGTGCTGGCCAGGGTGGCGTGCCTTGAAGCTCGTCAGCGCCGGCGGCTCTGCGCCCTTATCGATCTTTCTCAAAGCGCAATTCCTGCTTGCGAAGGACCAGCTTGACCTTGGCCAATTCCAGGTTGGATGAGGGCAACTGCTCGTCGAGCGCTGCGATGAGTGCTCGGGCTTTATCCAGATGTCCGCTCTGGATGGCATCCAGTGCATCATTCAGTTTCGCGCCGACTTCCGGATTGCGAATATCCGTATCCATGACATCCAGCAGGACGGTATTGGCATCCTGGCCGAACTGCGACGGCACCTTTTCCAGCTGACCATCGTTCAAGGCGTATACCAGGACGTCCGGATAATCACTGATGACCAGGGGAGAATGAGTGGTGAGGATGAACTGGCAGTTGGGGAATGTCTGCGTCAGGTTGTGAATGATCCTTCGCTGCCAGGTCGGATGCAGGTGCATATCGACTTCATCGATCAACACGATGCCCTGGCCGTGAAGAGGGTTTTCAAGGGCCGGGTTCATCATCGCCAGACGCCGGGCGATATCACCGACCAACGCCATCAGGGTTTTCTCGCCTTGGGAAAGTTGCAGGATATTCAGTGTCAGATCGTTCTTGTCGATAATCAACTGCAGGCGCGGCTTACGCTGGACACGAAGATTGGAAAAGCCGGGCATGAATTGCTCGATCGCGGAACGGACCGCTGACAGCTGAGGGTCCTTGGGGACCTTCGAGAAGTTTCGAATACCCGTCATCACCTCGCGCAGCTTGGAAAACTCTTTATTCAGCGCTTTGAAATCCAGAGGTTCTATATCCTCGATGGACTGCTCGCTCAAGGCATGCACGAGTTTGTCCAAGCGCTCAAACTCATCGCGTTTGCTATCACTTTTGAATGCTTTGCTACTCAATTCATTTTCATGATCTTCACGATCCCTGAACCACTCGAAGAACTTCGTGAAGTTTACCGACGGGGTCAAAAAATCCTCATACCCGACCAATTGATAGAAAGCATTTCTCTTGTTGACCTTCAACGGCACTTCCAGCACCGAGCGCTCAACCGGGTAATACGCCACGAGCGGAAGACTGCAGTTGCCAATGAGGGTCAGCTGGGAGCGATAGTGCTCCGCCAGGTCCGAAGCATCGATCAACACGGAAGAATGCTGACCTTTCATACCTTGACGGACTCGCGCCACGGTCCAGCGAAACGGCTCATGCCCTACCTCAGCGTTGTCGACACTGATGTCGATTGCCGCCGACGGCGCGCGCTCACGAATCGAATGGTCGGAGATTGGCGTACCACTGCCCTTTTCCGCACGCAGTCGACCGACAAACCAGCTCAGAGAAGTGGCCAGCGCCTTGAGGATGGACGTCTTGCCGGCACCGTTGTTGCCAACCAGGACGATGACCTTGGCAGGATCGGTTTCGTTCTCCATGAACGAAGCCTCGAGGTGTTCGAACCGTCCGAAGTTATGTAGCTGAAACGCTCTGATCTGCATGCTTGATTTCCGGAATAGCCCTGCTTCCAGGGAATACCCAGGGCCCTGAAAATTGCCCGAGCATAGCATGAGGTCACCCGGGAATCAGGGCGCGGGCCCTGATTCCGCCTCAGGCCGTACAGACCACGTACACGCTGGCGGTCAGATCCGGGTACTTCATGCCCAGCTTGTAGCAGCCATCGAAGAACGCCTGGTCGATGATGCCGGCGCGGTATGCCGCATCGAACTGGAAGTTGGCCAGCGGCTTGAACAGGATGCCGCCGCGCTGCTCGACCTGGAACCCCGCCTGCAGGGCTTCGTGTTCCAGGGTATCGAGGCTGTAGGTGCAACGGTGGCCATGCTTGCGCTCGCCCTCGGTGACCGCCGCGTTGAAGTCGATCAGGCCCATGCCCACGGCGATCTGCCGCGACGCCGCATTGGCGTTGGGCACCACGATGAACAGGCGACCGCCCGGGCTCAGCCATTCGCGCACCTTCTTCAGCACCGGCTGCGGCTCGCTGAGGTGTTCGAGGGTGTGGATCAGGAAAATATTGTCGAAGCGCTGTTCCAGCTCGACGTCCTCGAACTGGCCAAGGATGAATGTGGCTTTTTCCTCGACATTCCTGCGGGCGATCTCGATCAGGTCCGAAGCCCCCTCGATCACCGTCACATCGGCGAACGCCTGCAGCAGCTTGCGGGTGAATTCACCGTGATAGCAGCCCATTTCCAGGGCGTTGCCGGGACGGAAATACCCGGCCAGCGCCTTGATCATGTAATCGCGGTGGATGTAGTCGAAGTCGTAGGCGTACAGGCGGTTTTCCGTGTCCTGGTACTCGGTGTTGAGGTCGCGTGACATGCTCAGCCCTGATTGGAGTGGTACATGCGACGGGCCGGCGGCTGGTACCACTCGTCGAGGGTGGCGGGCACCCGCGCGTTGTAGCCGAGTACCTGTCGCAGGGATTCGTCGAATTGCGCGCCGCGGTCATAGCCCAGCGCCCGTGGGTAATCGAACTGCTGCTTGACGAATGGCTTGCAGAACATCGGTGTCACCGAGCGGCGCACCTGGTCGGTGATGTTGCTGCCCCCCGCGTGCCAGACGTTGGAGTTGAACATCAGGATGCTCCCCGCCGGGGCGATGGCCTGCTCGGCGTGGGCCCTGAAGTACTCGTCGTCGGGCTTGGCCTCGGCCTTGTGCGAGCCGGACAGCATCCAGGTCGCGCCGTTGTCGGCGGTGAAGTCGTCGAGCATCACCAGGGTGTTGAGCAGCAGCGCGGTGTCCCCGGAGTAGGAACGGATATCCCGGTGCACGCGCTGCGCGTAGGACTGGCTGGCACGGGTGTTGATCGCACCGCCGAAGGAATTGAGGATGAATTTTCCGCCGAAGTAGCGCTCGATGAGCGGGTGGATCGGGTAGGCCGCAAGGCAATCGAGAAAGCTGTCGAACTGGCCGATCAGGTGGTGCACCGTGTAGCTGGTGTCCTGGTCGATGCCGTTCTTGATCTGGTAATCGCGACAGATGGCATAGGCCTTGTGGATGTCCTCGCGCATCTGTTCGACGATGGCCATGGGAATAGCGCTCTCGAAAATGACCCAGCCCTGCTCCTCCATGCGGGCGTCGAATTCCTCGATAGAAATCATGAACAGTCCTTACCTGATGGTGACGATGCACTTGGAAGGGTACAGCTCGCATTTCTCCAGGGTGTATTCGTGGGCCTGGAACACTTCCTTGAACGCCAGCGCCTCACCCGGCGACTCGGCCCAGGTCAGTTCGTCCATCAGCAGCACGCTGCCGCTGACCAGGTGCGGCCTGATCGCCTGCAGCGCGGCCAGGGTCGGCTCGTACAGGCCCATGTCGAAATAGGCGAAGGCGACGATGGCCGAGGCGTTGTCCTGGAAGTACTGCGGTGCGGTCTGGCACACGTCACCAGCCACCAACTGGTGGATGCCGCGCTTGTGCCCGAGGACGTTGTTGCCCTCGTGCACCTGCAGCAGCGCTTCGAGGTAGTCCTTGTAGCTGGCCTTGGTCGAGTAGGAGTTTTCCACCCACACACCGCTTTCCTTGCGGTCCTTCTCGCCCGGCGCGGAATACCCTTCGAAGGTGTCGAAACCGACGATCCGCCGTTGCTTGTTGAACGGCTCGTGGATGGAGCGCAGGTTCTCCAGCAGGACCAGGTTATGGCCATACCAGGTGCCGAACTCGCAGATCATCCCGGGGATGTGCTTGAAGCGCTTGTACAGGTCGCTGAGGACGATGAACTTCACCAGCACCGAACTGCGGGTGTACAGGCCGATGTTGAACAGCAGGTCGTCGTCCGACAGCGGGCTGTTCAGGTACAGGTCGCGCAGCTTGTCACGGAACGCGAACTGCTGCTCCGAGGCCGTGGATTCGAGTTTGTAGATGTCGTCTTGAAGCTGTTCGTTACTCATCGTCACTCCACTGGGCCAGGCCGAATCCGCTGCTGCCGAAACGGTTGCCGTTGTACAGCATGTAGGTGTGGCCACCGTTCTCGAAGATGAACGGGTAGCAGGTCATCAGGGAATCCCAGCCTTCGCTGGAAGGCGGAATGCCATCGTCGTCATGCCGGGTCCAGGTGCGCCCGTCCAGCGACTCGGCGTAGCGGATCCGGTAGGAGCCGGCACCGTTGCGGTAATCCTCGGAGGCCCGGGAGCAGAACCACATCCTGAACAGACCGCCCTGCTTGATCACGCAGGGGCGCGAGAACGCCTCGGTTTCGAAGCGCGATTCCAGGCACTGCTCGGGGAAGCGGGTCCATTCGAAGCCGTCCCGCGACTCGGCGTACTTGATCACGTAGAGCGGCTCGTACTTGCCGTTCACGTCCAGCCAGCGGGTGCCGGAGACGTACCACATCTTCCACAGGCCATCATCGAACAGCACCGTGGGGGTCACCGCCAGGTACGGCTCGGTGGCGGTGCGGTCCATGATCGGGCCTTCGAACAGCTTTTCGAAGTGCAGGCCGTCGTCATCGGAGACGGCCACGCCCATGGCGTTGTGGTAGGGCACGGTCAGGCGCTGGTTCCAGCCGCTGTAGTAGAGGTAGGTTCGCCCGTCGCGCTGCACCGCGTAGCTGGGCATCACGCCTTCGTCGTCGAAGGTGCCGGGAACGCCGAAGCCCTGGCACGGCTCGCGGTGGCGGGCCACCACCTTGCGCGGGTCCTGGCGGTCCAGGTCGACCGCGTAGGTCAGGCTCTTGCCCGCGGCATTGCGGGTGGAAATGAATACCCGGACCACATCGTCCAGCACCAGGGCCGTGGGCACCTGGGCGTGGGAGCCGACCCAGTCGCTGTCGGGGTCGAAGATTCTGCCAAGTTTTATCCAGGCCATGTTCTACCTAAAAATCCAGGTCCTGGCTGCTCTTCACCGCGCGCGCGGGTGCGCCGATGTACAGCTGCCAGGGTTGGGTGTCTTTGGAAATCAGTGCGCCCATCGCCACGCAGGTGCCTTCGGCGATGGTGCAGTCATTGGTGATGGTGGCGTTGACCCCGACCCAGGCGTAGGGCTCGACCAGGCAGTGCCCGGAAAGCACTACGTGGGAGGTGAAGAACACATGGTCGCGGATCTCGCCGTGATGGCCGATATGGTTGCCACTCCACAACACCACATTGTTGCCGATGGTGGTGAACGGCTGCAGGGTGTTGTCTTCGAGAATGAAGCAGTTCTCGCCGATCACGTTGTCGTTCACCGTGGCGTTGGGGCTGACATAGGAGATGAAGTCGTAGCCCTTTTCCTTGCCCTGCAGGTACACCGACTCACGCAGGCGGTTCATCTTGCGTCCGGTCATCGGCGCGAAGAGTTTGTATTCGGTATTCGGGAAGTAGTCGTGCAAGGTCTCGAACGGCACCACCGGCAAGCCTTCGAACAGTTTCGATTCGGGGATATAGCGCGCGTGCACGGTAAACCCGACGACCTGCACGGAAGGGTCTTTTTTCAGGTAGTAATGCGCCAGTTGCGCGGTATCCAGCACTCCGAAAATGACAACTTTGTGCATCGCGAATATCCAGGACATTGAAAGGTGAGTCAGGTCAAACCGACGTGAAACAGGCGCTGTGTATACTGCCGCCCACGATAGCACTGTCGCTGGCGTAACGAAAAAGGACACCGCGCCGATGGGAAAGCTTCTTGATCGAAATCAAATCCGCTCCTACCAGGACAACGGTTATCTGGTGGTCGAAGATATCTTCGATCCACGGCACCTCGATGAAACCCTCGAACACTTCAATCTTTCCTTCGCCCAGCAACTCGATCGGCTGAATCTGCCAGTCGCCAGCGGCCCGCTTCTGCACGCGCTGCACGCCAACATGGCCAGCCTGCTCGGAGCCAGCATCCCGCTGTACCTCGCCACCCTGCGCATGTGCTCGAAGCTCTACGGCGTCTATCGCCTGATGAGCACCGAACGCCTGCGCGAGGCCTGCGCCGACCTGGGCATCGCCACCCCGCTGTTCCAGACCACGCCCGTGCTGCACCTGATGTCGCAACGCCTGGTGATTCCGGGCGGTTACCAGGGCTTCGACGTGCATCAGGACTGGACCTCGGTGCAGGGCAGCCTGGACACCATCACTACCTGGATTCCGTTCATGGACATCGATCCACGCCTGTTCACCATGGAGGTGATCCCCGGCAGTCATCTGCTCGGCCTGCTCAGCGGCAACCAGGAGCAGCATGTGCTGCGGGTCGACCAGAAGCACTTCAGCGAAGACGCCTTCGTCCCTGTCTGTGTCGGCAAGGGTGGCGTTTGCTTGATGTCGAACTTCACCATTCATCGTTCTTCGCGCGAAGGCGACGAGCGCCTGCGTATTTCCATCAGCGGCCGCTACGAGAATGCCAGCGAGCCGACCTTCATCGAGCGCGAGTATCCCTTTACCCAGCACAAGTCGCTGCAACGCGGCTTCATCACCGAGAACTTCCCCAGCGTGGCGCAGGTCCGTCACACCTATTGCCGAGAAGACGAACAATGAGCGATGGCAATCCATTTCCCGCGCTGATCGAGTATTTCGCCGCCAAGCGAGCGCTGTTCCAGCAGGACAAGAACCACCTGAGCAGCATCGCCCTGGGCTCGTCCCATGGCGACTTCGCCTTCGACCCCGCGTACTGCCCGGGTTCGTTCAACCTGTGCAGCCGCTCCCAGGACTTTCGCCATTCCCTGGCGCTGTACCAGTACGCCGCGGGCCAGGCGCCGAACCTGGATACGCTCATCGTGTTCTATTCGCTGTTCTCGCCGGGCAACGTGCTGGAGCAGTCGCCGAGCGAGAAAATCCTGGCACCGTTGATGAACGAGGTCTTCAAGCTCGGCCTGAGCTATGACGACCCGTTGCTGGCACAGATCGCCGGGCAACTGGCGGGCAGGCTGGAGACGGTCGGCGATACGCTGGGCGGCACATCGGGCTACCTGCCCGAACGGGTGGAAAGCTTCATGCCGGCCGGCTGCGACGTGCACCAACGGGTCGCCGATCACCTGCGGCTCAACAACCGCGAAGAGGGCAACCAGTACCTGGCGCAACTGCTGCTGTTGGCAGCCGAGCGCAAGCACCGGGTACTGATGGTCATTCCGCCGGTGCACCCCGAATACCAGGCCGTTGCCGGCACCGACTCGGCCTATCTGTTCCGTGGCGTCCACGAACTCAGAATGTTGATGGGCACCCTCGCCCCCGACTTCGCCATGGAGATTCTCGACCTCTACGCCGACCCGGATTTCCAGCCCGGGCACTTCGGCGACTTCGACCACATGGTGCCTCGCGGCGAGGGAACCCGCCTGTTGTCGAGCAAGGTCGCCGTGGCGCTCGCAGCGTTTTGATCGAGGGGCTGATCGCCCGGGTGAACCTGGACGATCATGCCCGGTGATTTTCGCTTGACGCTGGCCAAGGACATGGCCTGAATCACGCCACTCTTTCAGGGATGACGAGCAGCCCCATGTTCAAGCACGCGCAACTGGAATCGGTGAAAGCCTGGATCCGCGACCCGGCCCATGGGGCTCTCACCCTGCCGCTGCGCATCCAGCGCGGCATCCGCCAACTGATCCTCGATGGCACGCTGCTGCCGGGCAAACCCCTGCCCGCCTCGCGCCCGCTGGCGAAATCACTGGGGGTGTCGCGAGACACCGTGGAAGCCGCCTACACCCAACTGCACGCCGAAGGCTTCATCGAGCGGCGGGTCGGCAGCGGCAGTTGCGTGTCGCAACGGGCCCGGCCGCCAGCGGCAGGAAAACCCCAGCGCACGAAACCGGACGCCGAACACCCCGAGCTGAGTCGCCGTGGCGCGATGCTGTGCCAGGACGGCGGCGTGCGCAATTTCCACTACCCCCGTCCCTTCGCCCCGGGTGTCGCCGAGACGAGGAATTTCCCCCTGCATCTGTGGGAAAAACTCGAACGCCAGGTGATCAGGGAACAGGGCACCCGCGCCCTGCTGCACAGTGCCCCGCAGGGCATGGAAACACTGCGCAGCGCGATCGCCGATTACCTCAACCTCGAACGTGGCGCTCGGGCATCCGCCGATCGCCTGCTGATCCTGACCAGTTCCCAGCAGGCCTTCAGCCTGTGCGCCAACGTGCTGATGGATCAGGGCCAGCGGGTCTTCGTCGAAGAGCCGATGTATCACGGCGCAAGAAAGGCCCTGCTCGCGGCGAGCCTGGAGTGCGTGCCGGTCGCCGTGGACCGGGACGGCATGCGCATGGATGGCCTGGCCGAACGGGCGCCGGATGCGCGGGCGCTCTTTCTCACGCCGTCGCACCAGTACCCCAGCGGCGCGACCCTGTCGCTCGACCGGCGCCTGGCCGCCATCGAATGGGCCAGGGCGCAGCGGGCGTGGATCGTCGAGGACGACTACGACAGCGAATTTCACTACGAGGGCCGCCCCACCGCTTGCGTGCAGGGACTCGATGGGCATCAGCGGACGGTCTATATCGGCACCTTCACCAAATCCATGTTCCCCGGCCTGCGCATCGGCTACATGGTCCTGCCGGCCGGGCTGGTCGCACCGATGACTGCGGCGCGGACCCTGCAGGACGGGTATACCGCCTCCTTGTCGCAGCTGACCCTGGCCAGGTTCATCGAAAGCGGCCATCTGAGCGCCCATGTGCGAACCCAGCGCGCGCTCTACGCCGAGCGGCGCGATGTGCTGGCCGAGCTGGTGCGCAGGCACCTGGCCGATTTTCTCGTGCCGCTGGTCCCGGCGGGCGGCATGCAGTTGCCCTGCCTGTTCACCCGTCCGCTGGATGAACAGACCGTGGTGAAGGCCGCCCGGGCGCAGGGGGTGGACCTGCTCGGCCTGGGCAGCCTGTATGCCGAACCGCGCCGTGACCAGGGCTTCCTGATGGGCTTCGCCGCCCATGCGCCGGCCGAGCTGAACGCCGCGGTGATGAAACTGAAAAGGCTGCTGCAGGAAATGGTCTGCTCATCCTGAAAAAAGTGGCGGGGAAATCCAGGCCATTCGCCGGCTATAAAAGCCGTCCCGAGCAGGTGCCGGCAGCGGCAACCCGGCTTGGTTCCACCCGTCAGAAAAGGATGCTTGCACATGACCGTTGAACAACAGCCAATCGTGATTCGCCCGCTGGCCGAGGGCGATTGGGAACAGTGGTGCGTCTACTGGGCGCAGTACCAGCGTTTCTACAAGGTCAACCTGGGAACGGAAATCAGCCGCCTCACTTGGGCGCGCTTCTTCGACCCCGCCGAGCCCGTGCATTGCGCCGTTGCCGCGGGCAACGACGGCATCTACGGCTTCGTCCACTACGTCTTCCACCGCTCCACCTGGGGCCGCAACGACTTCTGCTACCTCGAAGACCTCTTCGTCTGCCCGAGCGTGCGCGGGCGGATGATCGGCAAGCAGCTTATCGAGTTCGTCCAGGGCCAGGCCCGGGAAAAGGCCTGCGACCGGCTCTACTGGCACACCCAGGAAAGCAACGAGACCGCCCAGCGCCTGTATGACTGGATCGCGGAAAAACCGGGGGTGATCGAATACCGGATGGCGCTGGACTGACCTGACGAGCAGAACACCTCATCCTCCACCCCTGTAGGAGCGGGCTTTGCCCGCGAAAGGACTGCGCAGCAGTCCCAGATAGCAGTGAGGTCTGGGACCGCTGCGCGGTCCTTTCGCGGGCAAAGCCACGCTCCTACGGGGGGGATACCTCAGCAGTGCGTCAGTCCCAATCTGCGGCCGCTGCGCGCCCGTTCGCGACGGTTCGGCGCCCCGACAAACTCGCGCCTACAAAGATCGGACTCAACAGGCCAGCTCGCGCCCGCCCCTCAAAAATCGCCGCGCAGGGTCAGCATGTAGCTGCGTGGCGTCCCGTAGGTCGTCCCGCGCGTCCAGTACCCGGTCGAGTCGAAGTACTTGCGATCCAGCAGGTTGTCGACGTCCACGCCGACGGTCCAGTTCTGGTCGAGCTTGTACGCAGCCCGCGCATCGAAGACCGCCCGACCGCTGTTGCTCACGCCGTTGTAGGCATCGTAGTAGTCGTTCTGTGCCGAAACGCCACCGCCAATGCTGAGGCGATTCCACTCACCCGGCAGGGTGTAGTTGGTGTTCAGGCGCAGCATGTGCTTGGGCGTCTGCGCGGAGATCGGGCCACCGTCCGACGAGCGCGTGGTGTTGAAGGTGTAGCCGGCCGCCACCTGCAGCCCGGGCAGCAGTTCGCCGCTGGCCTCGGCCTCGAAGCCTTTGCTGCGGTTGATGCCGTCGCTGTTGACGAAGCAGCGGCCGGCGACGTCCTGCGGGCATTTGCCGGTATTTTCGTAGTCGCGGGCAGCGACATCTTCCTGCTCGATGTAGAACACCGCGAAGGAAACGTTCAGGCGCTTGTCCAGCAACTCCCCCTTGATCCCGGTCTCGTAGTTCGAGCCGATCGCCGGGTCGAGCATGCCGCCAGCGGCGGTGCGGTAGCTGGCCTGGGGCATGAAGATGTCGGCATAGCTGGCGTACAGCGACCAGGACTCGTCGAGGTCGTAGATCGCGCCGACGAACGGGGTGAATTCATGCCGCTGTTCGTTGGTGGTGACCCGGGTACCGTCCAGGACCTCGGTCTTGTACCAGCTCAGCCGGCCACCCAGCACCAGGCTGAGGTCTTCGGTCATGTGCAGGCGGGCGTTGAGGTAGGTGCCATAGCGAGTGTCGATGGTGTCTTCGATGGCATCCCAGCGGGTCCGCTCGGGCTCCGGCACGATGTGATGGTCCGGATCGTAGACATTCAGCGGAATCGGGTTGTCCAGCCTGACCGTGGCGTCCTTGTCGTTCATCTTGCGTTTCGACCAGTTGCCGCCCAGGGTCACCTGGTGGCTCAGGCCGAAGGCTTCGAACTCGCCGTCCAGATGGCCGTCGACGGCGTTGGAAGTGGAGTCGAACTTGTGGAAGCTGGTGTCGTTGATCATCGGCCCGGTCGGGCTGCCGTATTCCAGCGTGTCGTCCGCGCCCCACTCGATGGCGCTGCGGTTGTAGCTGCTTTCGGAATGGGACAGCGCCAGCTTGCCGCTCCAGTTTTCGTTGAAGCGATGGCTCAGGTCCGCGAACACTTCGTCGGTGCGGGTCTGCAGCTTGGTCCAGTCCTGGCCCAGGTAGGTGGAGCGCTTGAGGTGCGGATTGCTGCCATCGGGGTTGTTCGGCAGGCCAAGCACACTGTAGCCGTCGGTGCGCGCGGTCTGCCGGCGCAGGCCGAGGGCGACGGTGGTGGCATCGCTCAGATCACCCTCGACGATGCCGTACAGCAGCGGGCGTTTCGACTTGGTCACGTCGGTGAAATAGCCGCGGTCCTCATAGGACGCGACCATGCGCCCGCGCAGCGTGCCCTCGGCGTTCAGCTTGCCGCTGGCGTCGAGGTCCAGGCGATAGTTGTCCCAGGAACCGGCGCGGGTGGTGACGGAAAAATGCGGATCGACGGTAGGACGCTTGCGCACCAGGTTGACCGCCCCGCCAGGACCGCCCGCCCCCACCAGCAGCCCCGCGGCACCGCGCAACACTTCGACGCGGTCGAATACCGCCATGTCCGGGGTCATCCAGCCGGTATAGGCGAAGGCCTGCCCGGGCACGCCATCGACCATGTAGCTCTCGTCGGTCAGGTCGAAACCACGGGAGCTGAAGTGGTGGTTGCCGTAACCCCGGTTGGCTCGGGTGATGCCTGGTGTCTGGGCCATCACCTGATCCAGGGAGACCAGGTTCTTGTCATCCATCAGCTTGCGCGTGACCACGGTCACCGATTGCGGTGTCTGGCGCAGCGATTGCGCGGTTTTGCCGATGGTCACCGCGCCGGTGGTGTAGGAACCGCTGCCTTCGGTGGTTTCCCCCAGGCCCGTGCCATTGACGTTGGTCGCTCCCAGCTCCAGCGCGCCAGTCACTGCCGGCACCACGCTGAAGGTCCCGCTGCCGGTGACGATCACCTGCAGGCCCTTGCCCGCCAGGGCCCGTTGCAGGGCCTGCAGCACGCTCATCTCGCCTTGAATGGCAGGCGCCTGCTTGCCCGCGACCAGCGCGGGATCGAGGGAAATCACCTGGCCGCTCTGCCGGGCGATGGCGTTGAGGGTTTGTGCCAGGCCGGCGGCGGGCAGGTCGAAGCGCTGCACCTGTTGCTGGGAAGAGCCTTCGGCCCGGGCGAAGGCCGTGGGCACGGCGGCCAGGGCAATGGCGAGAGCGAGGGGCCAGGGTTTGAACACTTGAATTCTCCTGATGCGGTTGGCGTTGTCAGGAGAAAGGTGCAACGAGTGCGGAAAACCGGACACGAATGAGAAAAATTTCTACTTGCATTGTCATCAGAGCCCGTCGATCAGGGTCAGCCACGGGCCGAAACGCTTGATCCGGATCGGCTGGGTCTCCGCCAGCGCCGCCAGGGTGCGCTCACTGTCGTCCAGCGGGAACACGCCCTGCACGCGCAGGTCGCGCACCCGCGGGCTGACGCGGATGAACCCGGAGCGATAGGGGCGCAGGGCGTCGATCAGCGTCGACAGGGGTTCGTCCAGCACACTGAGGCGGCCCTCGACCCAGTCGGCCCGGTAGGCCTGGCCGGCCGGCAAGGCTTCGATGCGTTGTGCCCGCAGCAGTGCGGCCTGGCCCTCCGCCAGATCCTGGGTCGCACCGCTGGGCAGCGAGACGCGCACGGCATGTTCGAGCACCACCACGCGGGTGCTGTCGTCCGCCAGTTGCTCGACCAGGAAGCGGGTGCCCAGGGCACGGATGTCGCCCTGCGCCGTGCGCACGATGAAGGGCCGGGTCGGGTCCGCCGCCACCTGGACCACCAGGGCGCCCCGGTACAAGCGCAGCAGCCGGCGCTCGCCGGCGAGGTCGATATCCACCGCGCTGTCGGCATTGAGGATCAGCCGGCTGCCATCGGCGAGGATCAGGCGCCGGCGCTCGCCGGTGCCGGTGCGCAGATCGGCCATCAAGGTACGCCCGCCATCGCTGCGCGCGCCCAGCCAGAGCCCGCCGCCCAGCAGGCCGACAGCGACCAGCCCGCGCAGGACATCGCGCCGCGCGGTGTCCGTTTGCAGCAAGGTGTCGCGCAAGGCACCCGGTGCGCGGCGCACGACGTCGTAGTGCCGGCCCAGCCCGCGCTGCAGTTGCTCCCAGGCCGCGGCATTGGCGGGGCTGCGCGCCAGCCACTGCTGGAACAACACCTGCTGCCTGGCTTCGTCCTGCCCGGAACGCAGGCGCACCATCCAGGCGATGGCCTCCTCGGCGACCGGGTCCAGCGCGTTGCGGCTCATGGCTGCGCTCCGCTGAGATAGCACTGGCGCAGGGCCATGGTCATGTAGCGGCCGACAGTGCGCACGGAGACATCGAGGCGGCGGGCGATTTCCGTGTAGCCCAGGCCGTCGAGCTGGCTCATCAGGAAGGCTTTCTTCACCTCCAGCGGCAGGTCGGCGAGGCTGCGATCGATGGCGTGCAGGGATTCCAGCAGCAGGTGGGTTTCTTCCGGCGAAGGCGCCAGCTCTTCCGGCAACAGCATCAGCCGTTCCAGGTAGGCCTGCTCCAGGCGCCGTCGCCGATGGCGATCGAAGATCAGCCGGCGCGCGATGGTGGACAGATAGGCGCGGGGTTGCTCGATCGTGTCCGGATCGACCCGCGCGGCGATGATCTGGCAGAAGGTCTCGGCCGCGGTGTCCTCCGCGTCCGCGCGATTGCTCAGCCTGCGCTGCACGTGCTGGAGCAGCCAGCGGTGGTGGTCGCTGAAGAAGAAACCCAGTTTGTTGGAGTTGGATGCGGGCACGACAGGAGCCTGGAGCAAATGAGAAAGAGTCGCAATCTTATAGAGGAGATGGTCGGTCTCGCAATGCTCTGGCGGATAAACTCCGGGAAACCACAAAGCCTCTGAATCCTGGCGGATTCAGAGGCCTGTGGCTGCACTTGATGGCGCGCCGGTTCAGCCGCCGTGCGGATCACTGGCTCCAGTGGGTTGCAATGACGACATTCACTTGCTCCTGCTGCGTCTGATTCAGGATGATTTCGCCCCCGGCCGGCGCCCCGAACGCGGCCATCGCGCTGACCAGACTATCGACCGCATTGGCATACAAGGCCTGACTCCCCGCCTGAATCACATCCACCTGCTGAGCCTGGCCGACATACCAGTCCTTGATCGTGATCCGGTCCTCGGAACCCCGGGCATCGATCACCAGGTTGTCGTTGTCTCGCGAGAACCACAGGCTTTGCGCGGTCAGGCCTTCGATGCCGAGCACATCGACATCGTTCGGGGAGGTCGACAGGTTATTGATGATGTCCTGGCCATCTCCAGCGATGAACACATAGCGATCACTGCCTTCGCCGCCCTGCAGCAGATCGTTGCCCTTGCCTCCCTGCAAGCGATCGTTGCTGCTGGAACCGGTGATGGTGTCATTACCCGCCGTGCTCGCGCGGGACGCTACCTGCGCGCTGGTCCACGAAGCGCCATCGGCGAACTCGATGCGCTCCAGCTTGTAGCGGTCGTCGCTGGTGGTGAACCAGTTCTGGACGGTGACCTGGTCCTGGCCGTTGCTGTGGGCGAGGATCACGTGGTTGCCCGAGCGGCTGACCGAGATGTCGCTGGTGCTGATGCCCGCGCCGAAACGCAGGACATCGATGTTGCCGCTGTAGTAGGCGGTGTCGTCATTGATGATGTCGCGGCCGTCGCCCAGTTCGAAGAGATACAGGTCGGAGCCAGTACCGCCGTTGAGCACGTCATTGCCCTGGCCACCGCTCAACTGATCGTTGCCGGCATTGGCATTGAGTGTGTCGTTGCCGCTGCCGCCGTCCAGGACATCGTTGCCCGAACCGCTGGTCAGCGTGTCGTTGCCCGCCAGTCCCGACAGCGTCTGGTTGCCCGTGCTCGGACCGGTGAGGACATCGTCCCCCGAACTGCCCGTGGCCACCAGCAGCGGCGCCGCCACAGCAGCACTGTTCCACGATGTGCCATCGGCGAATTCGATGCGTTCCAGCTTGTAGCGATCATCGCTGGAGGTGAACCAGTTGCGCAGGGTGACCTGGTCCTGGCCATTGCTGTGAGCGAGGATCACATGGTCGCCCGAGCGGCTGATGGTGATATCGCTGGCACTGATCCCCGCGCCGAAACGCAGGACATCGACGTTGCCGCTGTAGTAGGCGGTGTCGTCGTTGATGATGTCGCGGCCATCACCCAGCTCGAACAGATACAGATCCGAGCCGGTACCGCCATTGAGCACGTCATCGCCCTGGCCACCGCTCAACTGGTCGTTGCCGGCATTGGCGTTGAGCGTGTCGTTGCCACTGCCGCCGTCCAGGACATCGTTGCCCGAGCCGCTGGTCAGCGTGTCGTTGCCCGCCAGTCCCGACAGCGTCTGGTTGCCCGTGCCCGGCCCAGTGAGGACATCGTTTCCTGCACTGCCCGTGGTCACCAGCAGCGGCGCCGCCACAGCAGCACTGTTCCACGACGTGCCATCGGCGAACTCGATGCGTTCCAGCTTGTAGCGATCATCGCTGGAGGTGAACCAGTTACGGATGGTGACCTGGTCCTGACCGTTGCTGTGGGCGAGGATCACATGGTCGCCCGAGCGGCTGATGGTGATATCGCTGGCGCTGATGCCTGCGCCGAAACGCAGGACATCGACGTTGCCGCTGTAGTAGGCGGTGTCGTCATTGATGATGTCGCGGCCGTCGCCGAGCTCGAAGAGATACAGATCGGAGCCGGTACCGCCATTGAGCACGTCATCGCCCTGACCACCGCTCAACTGGTCGTTGCCGGCGTTTGCGTTGAGCGTGTCGTTGCCGCTGCCGCCGTCCAGGACATCGTTGCCCGAACCGCTGGTCAGCGTGTCGTTGCCCGCCAGTCCTGACAGCGACTGGTTGCCCGTGCTCGGCCCAGTGAGGACATCGTTTCCTGCACTGCCCGTGGCCGCCAGCAGTGGCGCCGCCACAGCGGCACTGCTCCACGATGTGCCATCGGCGAATTCGATTCGCTCGAGCTTGTAGCGGTCGTCTCCGGAGGCGAACCAGTTGCGGATAGTGACCTGATCCTGGCCATTGCTGTGAGCAAGGATCACATGGTCGCCCGAGCGGCTGATGGTGATATCGCTGGCACTGATCCCCGCGCCGAAACGCAGGACATCGACGTTGCCGCTGTAGTAGGCGGTGTCGTCATTGATGATGTCGCGGCCATCACCCAGTTCGAACAGATACAGATCGGAGCCGGTACCGCCATTGAGCACGTCATCGCCCTGGCCACCGCTCAACTGGTCGTTGCCGGCATTGGCATTGAGCGTGTCATTGCCACTGCCGCCGTCCAGGACATCGTTGCCCGAGCCGCTGGTCAGCGTGTCGTTGCCGGTCAGGCCACGTATCGTCTGATTGCCGGTGCTGGGGCCGACCAGCACGTCATCACCGGCGGTGCCGTTCAAGGCGAGGGACAGCTCGGAGACATAGCTGCTGCTCCAGACGGCCCCATCGGCGAATTCGATGCGCTCCAGCTTGTAGCGATCATCGCTGGCGGTGAACCAGTTCTGGACAGTGACCTGGTCCTGGCCGTTGCTGTGGGCAAGGATCACGTGGTTGCCCGAGCGGCTGACCGAGATATCGCTGGCGCTGATGCCTGCGCCGAAGCGCAGGACATCGATATTGCCGCTGTAGTAGGCGGTGTCGTCATTGATGATGTCGCGACCATCGCCAAGGCCGAACAGATACAGGTCGGAGCCAGTGCCGCCGTTGAGCACGTCATTGCCCTGGCCACCGCTCAACTGGTCGTTGCCGGCATTGGCGTTGAGCGTGTCGTTACCGCTGCCGCCGTCCAGGACATCGTTGCCCGAGCCACTGTTCAGCGTGTCATTGCCCGCCAGCCCCGACAGCGTCTGGTTACCCGTGCTCGGACCGCTGAGCACATCGTCCCCTTCACTACCCGTGGCCACCAGCAGCGACGCCGACACCGTCGCACTGGTCCACAGCGTGCCGTCGGCGAATTCGATCCGTTCCAGCTTGTAGCGATCGTCACTGGCGCTGAACCAGTCGCGGATAGTGACCTGGTCCTGGCCATTGCTGTGAGCGAGGATCACATGGTCGCCCGAGCGGCTGATGGTGATATCGCTCGCGCTGATCCCCGCGCCAAAACGCAGGACATCGACGTTGCCGCTGTAGTAGGCGGTGTCGTCGTTGATGATGTCGCGGCCGTCGCCGAGCTCGAACAGATACAGATCCGAGCCGGTACCGCCATTGAGCACGTCATCGCCCTGACCACCGCTCAACTGGTCGTTGCCGGCATTGGCATTGAGCGTGTCATTGCCACTGCCGCCGTCCAGGACATCGTTGCCCGAGCCGCTGGTCAGCGTGTCGTTGCCGGTCAGGCCCCGTATTGTCTGGTTGCCGGTGCTGGGGCCGACCAGCACGTCATCACCGGCGGTGCCGTTCAAGGCGAGGGACAGCTCGGAGACATAGCTGCTGCTCCAGACGGCACCATCGGCGAATTCGATGCGCTCCAGCTTGTAGCGATCATCGCTGGCGGTGAACCCTGGCCGTTGCTGTGGGCAAGGATCACGTGGTTGCCCGAGCGGCTGACCGAGATATCGCTGGCGCTGATGCCTGCGCCGAAGCGCAGGACATCGATATTGCCGCTGTAGTAGGCGGTGTCGTCATTGATGATGTCGCGCCCATCGCCCAGGCCGAACAGATACAGGTCGGAGCCAGTGCCGCCGTTGAGCACGTCATTACCCTGGCCGCCGCTCAACTGGTCGTTGCCGGCATTGGCGTTGAGCGTGTCGTTACCGCTGCCGCCGTCCAGGACATCGTTGCCCGAGCCACTGTTCAGCGTGTCATTGCCCGCCAGCCCCGACAGCGTCTGGTTACCCGTGCTCGGACCGCTGAGCACATCGTCCCCTTCACTACCCGTGGCCACCAGCAGCGACGCCGACACCGTCGCACTGGTCCACAGCGTGCCATCGGCGAATTCGATCCGTTCCAGCTTGTAGCGATCGTCACTGGCGCTGAACCAGTTCTGGAGGGTGACCTGGTCCTGGCCGTTGCTGTGGGCGAGGACCACATGGTTGCCCGATCGGCTGATGCTGATATCGCTCGCACTGATCCCCGTGCCGAAACGCAGGACATCGACGTTGCCGCTGTAGTAGGCGGTGTCGTCGTTGATGATGTCGCGACCATCGCCAAGGCCGAACAGATACACATCGGAGCCGCTGCCGCCGTTGAGCAGGTCGTTGCCCTGCCCGCCCTCCAGCACATCGTTGCCCGAACTGCCGGTGAGCGTGTCATTGCCCGCCAGTCCCGACAGCGTCTGGTTGCCCGTGCTCGGACCGGCGAGGACATCGTCCCCGGCGCTGCCGGTGATCACCAGCAACTGTGCCGAAACAGTGGCACTGGTCCACAGCGTGCCATCGGCGAACTCGATCCGTTCCAGCCTGTAGCGGTCGTCATTGGAGGCGAACCAGTTCTGGATGGTGACCTGGTCCTGGCCATTGCCGTGAGCGAGGATCACATGATTGCCCGAGCGGCTGACGCTGATGTCGCTTGCACTGATCCCCGCGCCGAAACGCAGGACATCGACGTTGCCGCTGTAGTAGGCGGTGTCGTCATTGATGATGTCGCGACCATCGCCAAGGCCGAACAGATACACATCGGAACCGGTCCCGCCATTGAGCACGTCGTTGCCCTGGCCCCCACTCAACTGGTCGTTGCCGGCACTCGCGTTGAGCGTGTCGTCGCCGCTGCCGCCGTCCAGGACATCATTGCCCGCGCCACTGGTCAGCACATCGTTGCCTGCCAGCCCGGACAGCGACTGGTTGCCGGTGCCAGGCCCGGTGAGCACGTCATCCCCGGCACCTCCGACCATGGTCAGGAGGGCTGCGGTAAGCGCCGTACTTGTCCAGACCGTACCGTCACTGAACTCGATCCTTTCGACCCGATAGCGGCCATCGGTCACATTGAACCAGTTGCTGACGATGACCCGGTCCAGCCCGTTGCTGTGGCTCAGCACCAGATTGCCATCGGCATGGCTCACGCTGATATCGGCAGCCTGTATGCCCGGACCGAACCTCAGCACATCGGTACCGTCCACAGCGCCGCCGGTATCGCTGATCACATCCTGGCCATCGCCGAGGTCGAACAGATAGGTGTCGGAACCCACCCCGCCGTTCAGAAAGTCATTGCCGCCGCCGCCCTGCAGGACATCGTCGCCCTGAGCGCCGTACAGACTGTCGTTGCCCAGGCCGCCACTCAGGTTATCGGACGAGGCATAACCATGAATCTCGTCATTGCCTGACGTCTCGACAACCACCATGACCTTGATCTGGTCGAAGTTCCACTCGGTGCCGTCAGCGAAGCGGATGGCATCCAGGTAGTAGGCACTGGCACCATCGTCGAGAAAGTAGTTGACCACTTTCAGCCTGTCGGACGTGCCGCGCAGGGCAAGTATCAAGTCATCGCCAGAGCGAGTGGCGAGCAGGTCGTCCGGCAGTATGTTGCCGCCGAATTCGACGACATCCCGCTGATTCACACCACTCTCGAAGTTGTTGAGCGTGTCCTGTCCCCAGCCCCGGCTGAATTTATAGACATCCGCGCCCTCGTCACCGCTCAGGTAGTCGTTATCCGCGCCACCTTCGAGGATGTCATTGCCGGCGCCTCCATATAACGTGTCCTGGCCTGACAAGCCGAGCAGGCTGTTGTCGCCGGCATCGCCATAGAGTTCATCGCCACCCACGCCACCCAACGAGTTGCCGGCATTACCCAGGAGGTAACTGAAACCCGAGGCGGTGACATCACCCGCCTGGCGCAGGCGAGACAATACCGAAGCGCCAAACTCGCCGGCATCCAGCAGGGAGCGGAAGAACTCCACCATGACCTGCGTACCGGCCGAGGGGTTGGCGCTGTAATCCGCTTGCAGTTGCACTACTACAGGCGTCACATCGAACTCGAATCGGTTCTCGACGAAACTCAGGCCCACCGCGGCAACCAATGGCTTGAAATGCGTCTGCAACATGAGACCGGAATAGATGAAACCCGCCAATGTGTCATAGGTTTTCATCAACTTCGCCGCGGCATTGGGACCCGGGTTGGGCGTACCGCCGTTCGTCCCGGAACCCTGGGTGAATTCCCGGCCGAGGAATGCCTCCAGCGCATAGAGCTTGCGCCCATCGTCGATAAAGCCGCCGCGACTGTTCGAGCCGTATTGCGCAGCGCCGCTCCAGGCAAAGATGATGTCGTCCAGCAACGAAGTCCTGGCCGCACTGTCCGCCTCTTCAGCGAACCGCTGCAGCAACTGCTTGAGGCCTCCCGTCGAATCCTGCGATACCACCTGGCTGAGGTCGGCGACATTGCCAAAACCCGTCATATCGACGGCAGATCCGCCGACGAGGATCTTGTGCATGTCCAGGGATCGTGCGGTGTCGACGACAAACCACACATCATTCAATTCACGTTGCACACCGCCGCTATCGACGTAGCTGCCTGTCTGCAGCGTTTCATTGCCGTGTGCATCGACGCTGTGCCCGCTGGCATACGCCACCCCGAGACTTCTGACATTCACCTCGGCAAGACTCAGTAACTCGCCGATCCCTAGCCGGGCATCACTGTCGGCATCTTTCCACACACGCAACTGGGAAAACGCAACATCGTCGGCATCGATCTTTCCATCCTGGTTGCTATCCAGATCAGCCAGTGCGGCAAAACCGTTGGCCGCATTCTGACCATTGGCGAGTTTTGAGTAATTGCCAAAAAGCTCACTGCCATCGTCTATCTGGCCATTTCCGTTTCGATCCCATACCAGCAGCCCGTCATCTCGCCCAACCCAGCCTGTGGCCTCGGCAAAACCATTGCCGTCATGATCGAAATACACGCCAGCACTCAGACCTTGCGTTTCAACGCCATCGCCATCGAGATCCAGAATCAGCGGCGAAACAGTTTGCTTGGCTGCATTGAATCCATCGTTGACCAGGGGCAGACAGGAAAATCCGGTATCGGAGAAGCCCTGGCTGAACTCTGCCCATGACCACATGGCAGGTGAGCCGACGGCATCACCGAACTGGCTTGGAGGAATACCGCCGCCACTGCTCTCGTACAGGCCACCCAGCGCATCGAACATATCGGCGACGGCATCACTGACTTCCTTGCTGTCGCCGGAAACGGTCAACGCATAAATGCCAAGGCCAATGCTTGCCGCGGTGAATGCGGCTGCCGTCGCGGGTGCCGCGGCCATCGCGCCGGCGATGGCGGCCAATGAGCCGAGGGCACCTATCAGGCTTCTATCGGTTACCGTGCCAGTGGAGTCGAGGTCCGAATAAATGGAAAGTGCACTCGACAAGGCACCGGCAGCATTGCCGGCCGCCGGCTTTATAAAACTCAGCGCTGCCGAAAGTGCCGACGTTGATGCCGCCGCCGCCGACGCGGCAGTCAGGTTGCCGTCATTCACGGCAGCGTTTACATCCCGGCCGGCATTCGCCGTCGCAGTCGCCCCACTCGCACCATCTGCGATGTGCTTTGCCACCTCTTTAGCCAATGAGTCGACTGCCATTTTTCAGTGCTCCCGTTTTTTAATGAGATAAGCCACCAGACAGATCACAGCCAACGCAAGCATCGTATAAAGCGTCTTTTTCAAGGTCGAAATACTGACCTGATAAAGATTGAGCTCGCATTCATACTTCGTGGTACACATCGCAGCGCAATACTCGACACGGTCGATCCAGCAGGACACCACCGACGGTCCATAGTGCCGCACGACAATATTTCGCCCGACTCCCTCGCTGAAACCGCTGCGAATATTTGTATAACCGGAAGTGGCACTTAACTTGACACGCTCTCCCGACCCGCTTTCTTCCACAATAAAGGTGGTGCTTCTTTGCGAGCTGGATGCAATGACCAGAAATTTGCCTTCAGTGCGCGACAACACGCCATCCGAAGGCGCCGGCTTGTTTGCCAGCGCATAGATGTAGAATCCCAGGCACAATAAAAAACAAAGAATGAAGATCAGACTTGCAAGCAATAACTTATTGCCGGAAAAAGCGTCACCCCTAATTTTAAACATGACGTTCCAGGCCGCGACGAATGTTCCTGAACACATTCCGCGGTGTAATCGATTCTCTGGAATAACGCAGGTCATGCTGAAGATTCGCCCACGCGAAGATCCGGGCGAATGCAGAGGGCAGCGCTTTCAACCAGCGCTCATGGGGGGCCTGTACTGTGTCACTCGACGTTGCATCCATGCACGGGGCGCTCTCATCCGCCTCTGACGAACATCCTGTGCTACGAGCATAGGCAAGAAGTTCCAGGCGGGCTGACGTCCCTTATATCAAAGCGCTATCACCACCCGTGCAGAAACGACAAAGCCCCTGAAACCTTGCAGTTTCAGGGGCTTTGGCATGTATGGCGGAGAGATAGGGATTTGAACCCTAGGTACCCGCGAAGGTACAACGGATTTCGAATCCGTCCCGTTCGGCCACTCCGGCATCTCTCCAGTGGCGCGCATCATACCAGCACTTTTCTCAAAGGCGAAGCCTTTTGATGAAAAAAATCGCGTGCTTTCAGATGCTTGCGCGAACGTTTCGCCTTACAGCGGCACGCCCAGGCGTTTTGCGACTTCTTCGTAGGCCTCGATGACATCACCCAGGCCCTGACGGAAGCGGTCCTTGTCCATCTTCTTGCGGGTTTCCTTGTCCCACAGGCGGCAGCCATCCGGGCTGAACTCGTCGCCCAGGACGATCTCGCCGTGGAATACGCCGAACTCCAGCTTGAAGTCGACCAGCAGCAGACCTGCGTCGTCGAACAGCTTGGTCAGCACTTCGTTGACCTTCAGCGACAGCGCTTTCATCTTCGCCAACTGGTCAGCGGTGCCCCAGCCAAAGGCGACAACGTGGGATTCGTTGATGAACGGATCGCCCTTCTCGTCGTTCTTCAGGAACAGTTCGAACGTCGATGGCTCCAGCTTGATGCCTTCCTCGACACCCAGGCGCTTGACCAGGCTGCCGGCAGCGTAGTTGCGCACCACGCACTCGACCGGGATCATGTCGAGCTTCTTGACCAGGCATTCGTTGTCGCCCAGCAGCTTGTCGAACTGGGTCGGAATGCCGGCCTCTTCGAGCTTCTGCATGATGAAGGCGTTGAACTTGTTGTTCACCATGCCCTTGCGGTCGAGCTGCTCGATACGCTTGCCGTCGAACGCCGACGTGTCGTTACGGAACAGCAGGATCAAGCGGTCGGCGTCGTCGGTCTTGTACACCGACTTGGCTTTGCCGCGGTAGAGTTCTTCACGTTTTTCCATGATGGGCTCCGCTTGCTAAATGAGAGGGGCTAGACGATTTCGCGCCAGTCGAGCCCACAATCCTGGTTGGCCACTTGCAGCCAGTCCGGGTCGCACCCGAGGGTATCGACGAAACATTGCCGGGCCAGCTGTGGCAGGTTGTTCTTGCTGCTGAGATGGGCCAGCACCAGGTGCTGCAAATTCTCCCATCCCAGCTCCGCCACCAGGTTCGCAGCCTGGTGGTTGTTCAGATGTCCGTAATCGCCACCGACCCGCAGCTTGAGAAAATGCGGGTAATGCCCGCGGGCAAGCAGGTCACGGCAATGGTTGGCTTCGATCATCAGGGCGTCGAGGCCGCGGTAATGCTCCAGCAGCACCGCGTCGTAGCAGCCGAGGTCGGTCAGCACGCCAAGGCGCCGGCGACCGTCGCTGAACACGTACTGCAGCGGCTCCAGCGCATCGTGGGTCACGCCCACCGCCTTGATGCTCAGGGCGCCTACGTCGAACGTGTCGTTCGCCGCGAGAAACCCCGTCGCCTCCAGCGGTTTGCGCAAACCGCGCAAGGTGCCGCGACTCAGGTACACCGGAAGATTGTAGCGCCGTGCCAGCAAGCCCACCCCATGCACGTGGTCGGCATGTTCGTGGGTCACCAGCACGGCGCTCAGGCTGCCTGGCGCGACGCCGAGCCGCGCCAGGCGCCGCTCGGTTTCGCGCAGGGAAAAGCCGCAATCGACCAGGACGTGAGTATCGCCACTGGTGACCAGCGTGCCATTTCCCTGGCTACCGCTTCCGAGAACCGCGAAGCGCACTTAACCCAGGTTGTCCTGGATGACGCTCAGCACGCGACGGGCCACGTCAGCCGGGGCCACGGTATTGATGTTCTTCTCGACGGTGACCTGGACGCTGTCGCCCACCTTGCTCAGGCGAACCTGGTAACGCTCGGCACGGGCTTCGATCTCTTCCTTGCTCGGCTCGCTGCCGAACATGCGACCGAAGAAGCCAGGCTCCTTGTTCTTCGGTTCGGCCTTCTCGGCCAGGTTGATGTAGTACAGGCCCAGGCTGCGGTTGATGTCCTCGACACGCCATTCGCCGTGCTCCAGGGCACGACCGACGCTGGACCAGGCACGATCGAGATCGGCGCCCAGGTTCAGCACCGGGTTGCCGCTGCCGTCTTCGCTCAGGCTGACACGGCTCGGTGCATCGAAATCGCGGGCCGCGAGCAGGGACACCGAACCGCCCTTCTCGGCGCTGCGAGTCATGCTGGCGAGCATCTCGTCGACCAGCACGGCGTCGACGCCGGTGTTGCTGGAGCGTGCCGGGAATTCCTGCTCGGCGCTGTCGCCGGCCTTGCGTTCCACGGTCACCACGTAGACTTCAGAAGTGTTGCGCTGCACGCCCGGTTCGATGCGCACGCGCGCACGGATCTCGCTGTCGCGGCTGCTGGCCGCACCGCCGAGACGATCGGCCATGGATGCGGAAAGCTCGTCGAAACGCTGCCAGGTGGTGTTGAACTCACCGGTCTGCGGACGCTCCTCGGCAATGCGGAAACCGTTGTCCTCGAAGAACTGCCGGGCCACCGGCCAGACTTCGGCCGGTGCACGCTGGGCCAGGACCCAACGCGCGGCGCCGCTCTTCTGCAGGCTGAAATCACTGGCTTCGGCGCTGGCGGCCAGAGGCAGCGGACGCGGCACTTCGAACTCGCCCTTGACGTTGTCGTCAGCGACGTTGCGCGGAATCGGCAGCAGCGGGTCGAGACGCTTGACGTTGCTCACATCGGGCGGCAATTGCATCGGCGGCTTCTGGTTTGCTTCCAGATAGTCGCTGCCACGGTCACGGAAATACCCGTCTTCGCCCCACAACCAGGCGCAGCCGCTGGTGCTGGAAATGATCAGGGCAAGGGCGGAAAGACCAGCCAATCGCTTCATGCGGTGTACTTCCTCGATTAATACTGCACGCCAGCCTGGCGCAGGGCCTGGCGGACGGTGTCGTGACAGGATTCGCTCAGCCAGGTCAGCGGCAGGCGGATTCCCTTGTGCATCAGACCCATTTCCACGAGCGCCCACTTCACCGGAATCGGGTTGGCCTCGCAGAACAGGTGCTTGTGCAGCGGCATGAGTTTTTCGTTGATGGCCCGCGCGGTCTCGGCATCGCCACGCAGGGCGGCCTCGCACAGGTCGGCCATTTCACGCGGGGCGACGTTGGCGGTCACGGAGATGTTGCCCTTGCCACCCAGCAGGATCAGCTCGACCGCGGTCGGATCGTCGCCGGACAGGACGATGAAGTCGTCGCTGACGCCGTCGATGATCGCCTTGGCGCGCTTCAGGTCGCCGGTGGCTTCCTTGATGCCGATGATGTTCGGCACGGTCGACAGGCGGATCACGGTCTCGGCGAGCATGTCGCAGGAGGTGCGGCCCGGCACGTTGTAGAGGATCTGCGGGATGTCCACCGCCTCGGCGATGTGCTTGAAGTGCTGGTACAGGCCTTCCTGGGTCGGCTTGTTGTAGTAAGGCACGACCAGCAGGCAGGCGTCGGCACCGGCGTCCTTGGCATTCTGGGTCAGGTGAACGGCTTCGCTGGTGGAGTTCGCGCCGGTGCCGGCGATGACCGGGATGCGGCCATTGACTTGCTTGACCACGAACTCGATGACCTTGATGTGCTCTTCGACATCGAGGGTCGCCGACTCGCCAGTGGTGCCGACGGCGACGATGGCATGGGTACCGTTCTGCAGGTGGAAGTCCACGAGTTTGCTGAGGCTGTCCCAGTCCAGACGCCCTTGTGCATCCATGGGTGTGACCAATGCCACCATACTGCCCGCAATCATGAAGCTGCTCCTGCCGGAAAAAGAGAGCGGTAATGGTACTGGCGCCATCGGGCTTGCACAAGCGACGCAGGCGGGCGGAGCATTCCCCTTCGCGGCCATTTTCGCTACCCTTCGTCCTTTGATCGGTACACAGCGGCCCGCCGGGCTGCCAACAATGCGTTCCGGCCGTGTCCGCCCCCTCGATCCAGAGGCTCTGGAGCACGCTGACCCGCCTCTTTTCCGCGTCAGGTACCGACCGCTCATCGTTTTAGGAATGCTATGTCCACCCCCACCGTCCGCGAACAATTCCTCGTCGTCAGCGCCCTCGGCCCGAGCCCGATGGAACTGACCAACATCCTCTGCCGCGCCAGCAACGACAGCCGCTGCTCGGTGGTCACCTCGCGCCTGACCCGCCACGGCGAGTGCAGTGCCCTGATCCTGCAGGTCAGCGGCAACTGGGATGCCCTGGCACGCTTCGAGGGCTCGCTGCCGAGCCTGGCGAAGAAGCACGGCTTCATCGTCAACGTGGTGCGCAGCAGCGAGCTGGAAGTGCGCCCGCTGTCGCTGCCCTACGTCGCCTACGTCAGCGCGGCCTACCGCCCGGACATCATCAACGAGCTGTGCCAGTTCTTCATCGACCACCGTGTCGAGCTGGAGAACCTGACCTGCGACACCTACCAGGCCCCGCAGACCGGCGGCACCATGCTCAATGCCACCTTCACCGTCACGCTGCCTGCCGGCACCCAGATCAGCTGGTTGCGCGACCAGTTCCTGGACTTCGCCGACGCGCTCAACCTGGACGCGCTGATCGAACCGTGGCGCCCACAGAACCCGATGTAAGGAACCCGTCCCATGGCCGTTGAACTCGACAAACCCGTCGCCGACTTCCAGGTCCAGGCCACCAGTGGCCAGCAGATCAGCCTCGCCGACCTGAAGGGTCGCCAGGTGGTCCTGTACTTCTATCCGAAGGACAGCACGCCGGGCTGCACCACCGAAGGCGGTGACTTCCGCGACCAGTACGCCGCCTTCCAGGCCGCCGGTACCGCGGTGTTCGGCGTCTCTCGCGATGGCCTCAAGTCGCACGAGAACTTCAAGGCCAAGCAGGGCTTCCCCTTCGAGCTGATCAGCGACAAGGACGAAAGCCTCTGCCAGCTGTTCGATGTGATCAAGCTGAAGAAGCTCTATGGCAAGGAATACATGGGCGTCGACCGCAGCACCTTCCTGATCGACAAGGACGGTGTGCTGCGCAAGGAATGGCGTGGCGTGAAGGTGCCGGGCCATGTCGCCGCGGTCCTGGCCGCGGCCGAAGAACTGAACCAGGCCTGAAACCGACACGGGACAGATCGCGATCTGTCCCGTCGGGCACTACAACAGCGGCGCCACCTGTGGCTCGGGCCGCGGCCAGGCATCCAGCACCGCCTTGAACAGCGTCGCCAGCGGAATGGCAAAGAAGATCCCCCAGAATCCCCACAGCCCGCCGAACAGCAGCACCGCGCAGATGATCGCCACCGGGTGCAGGCTCACCGCCTCCGAGAACAGCAGGGGCACCAGCACATTGCCATCCAGCGCCTGGATGATCGCGTAGACCGCCATCAGGTAGATGAACTGGTCACCCCAGCCCCACTGGAACAGCGCGATCAGTGTCACCGGCACCGTCACCACTACCGCGCCGACATACGGCACCACCACCGACAAGCCCACCAGCAGCGCCAGCAAGGCGGCGTAGTTCAGCCCCAGGGCGACGAAAGCGATATAGGTCGCCACGCCGCAGATCAGGATCTCGATGCCCTTGCCGCGGATGTAGTTGGCGATCTGCCGGTTCATCTCTTCCGCGACCCGGGTCATCAGCGCGCGCTCCTGCGGCAGATAGCCGCTGACCCAGCGCGCGATGGTCTCGCGGTCCTTGAGGAAGAAGAACACCAGGATCGGCACCAGCACCAGGTAGATCATCACGTTGACCAGCAGCGGCAGGCTCGACAGGGAGAAGGTCAGCGCCCACTGGCCGAATTTGCCTATTTCGCCACGCATGGCTTCGATGGCCTGCAGTACCTGATCGTCCGAGACCAGGTGCGGATAGCGCTCCGGCAACAGCAGGAGCAGCGACTGCCACTTGCCGAGCATGCCCGGCAGCTCGTTGAACAGGGTGATCAACTGATGCCAGAGCAGCGGCACCAGCACCAGCAGGAACACCGCCAGCGCGCCCATGAACAGGGTGAAGACCAGGCCGACGGCAACCTTGCTCGGCACCCGCAGGCGCTCGAGCGCGTTGACCAGCCCTTGCATCAGGAAGGCCAGGACCATCCCCGCCAGCACCGGCGCGAGCATGCCGCCAAGGGTCAGGACCGCGGTGAAACCGAGGAACAGCAGGACTGCCAGAACCACAGCTTCCTCGTCGGAGAAATAGCGGTGCAGCCAGCCGCGAAGCACTTTGAACATCGAGGATCCTTGGAAAACGAATCAGGCCTTCTTCAGCCAGTAGGTGTAGATCCCGCCTTCGGCGGTATCGAGCAGCAGCGTATGACCGGCCAGTTGCGCGAAAGTGCGAAAGTCGCGTTGCGAGCCGGCGTCGGTGGCGATCACCTTGAGCACGGCGCCGGAAGCCAGGCGATTCAGTTCCAGCTTGGCCTTGAGCAACGGCAGCGGGCAGTTCAGGCCGCTGGCGTCCAGTTCGGCGTCATGGTGCAGGGTGTCGGTCATTGCAACTCTCCAGAAAAACCGGCGCGCCAGATAGCCCTGGCGCACAGCACCGGCAAGCCTCGCAGAATACCGCCACTGGTCGCAACCGTGCGAGGCGGCTACAGTAAGGCTCTTTGTCGACCAGAGCTCCGTGCATGAATGTTCTGCGCCCTACCCTGCTGACGCTGGCCTGCCTGCTTGCGCTTCCGAGCCATGCCGACGACCTGCCGTCACTCGGCGACGCCAGCTCCGCCATTGTCTCGCCGCAACAAGAACACCAGCTTGGCCGGGCCTGGCTGAGTCTGCTGCGCGGCAATGTCAGCCAACTGTCGGACCCACAGCTCAAGGATTACGTCGAATCCAGCGTCTACCGGCTTGCCGAGACCAGCCAGCTGCAGGACCGCCGCCTGGAATTCATCCTGATCAACAGTCCTGACCTCAACGCCTTTGCCGCGCCAGGCGGGATCGTCGGGGTCAACGGCGGCCTGTTCCTCAATGCGCAGACCGAGGGCGAATATGCCTCGGTACTGGCCCACGAACTCGCGCACTTGTCGCAACGCCACTTCGCCCGCGGCGTCGAGGCCCAGCAACGCATGCAGTTGCCGATGATGGCGGCGCTGCTGGCAGGCATCGTGGTCGCCGCCGCCGGTGCCGGCGATGCCGGTATCGCCGCCATTGCAGGTACCCAGGCCGCGGCGATCCAGGAGCAGCGGCGCTTCTCCCGGCAGAACGAACAGGAGGCCGACCGCATCGGCATCCTCAACCTGGAAAAGGCCGGGTACGATCCGCGCAACATGCCGACCATGTTCGAGCGCCTGATGCGTCAGTACCGCTTCGACGCCAAGCCGCCTGAATTCCTCCTCACCCACCCGGTCACCGAATCGCGTATCGCCGACACCCGCAACCGCGCGGAACAGGCGCCAGCCGGCGGTACCGAAGACAGCGCGCGCTACCAGCTGATGCGCGCCCGTGTGCAGTTGTTCTACGAAGGTACGCCGGGGCTGGCGGCCAAGCGCTTCCGCGCCCTGCTGGATGAAAACCCGAAACTCGATGCCGCCCGCTATGGCCTGGCCCTGGCCCAGATCAAGGGCGGCCAGCTCAACGAAGCGCGGGAAAACCTCAAGCCGCTGCTGGCCAAGGCGCCCAACGACATCACCTACAACCTGACCCAGATCGACCTGGACATCACCAACAACCGTCTTGGCGATGCCCAGCAACGGGTCGACCGGATGCGTCAGCTGTATCCCGGCAACTATCCGCTGCGCCAGGTGGCCGCCGATCTGCTGCTCAAGCAGAACAAGCCGGCCGAGGCGGAAAAGTCACTGGAAGCGCTGGTCAAGAATCGGCCTGACGACCCGGATGTCTGGTACGACCTGGCCGAAGCCCGCGGTCTTTCCGGCAACACCATCGGCCTGCACCAGGCCCGGGCCGAGTTCTTCGCCCTGACCGGTGATTTCGACCAGGCGCTGCAGCAGCTGGACTACGCCAAGCGGCGTGCCGGCAACAACTTCCAGTTGGCCTCGCGGATCGATGCGCGGCAGCGGGAACTGCTGGAGCAGCAGCGGATGGTCAAGGAAATGATGCGCTGAAACTGTTTGGGGCTGCCTTGCAGCCCCAGAAGCTCAAGCGTTACCGGACAGCTTCAAGCGCGCCGCCGCGGTGAAATCCAGCATCCGCTGCAACGGTTTGATCGCCTGCGGCACCAGTGCCGGCTCGACGAAGATCTCGTTGCTGCCGTCACGCAAGCACTGCAGGGTGCGCTCCAGCGTATTCATCGCCATCCACGGGCAATGCGCACAGCTACGGCAGGTCGCGCCATTGCCGGCGGTCGGCGCCTCGATGAATTCCTTGTCCGGGCACAGCTGCTGCATCTTGTAGAAGATGCCGCGGTCGGTGGCGACCACGAAACGCTTGTTCGGCATGCGTTGTGCGGCAGCGATCAACTGGCTGGTGGAGCCCACCGCGTCGGCCAGCTCGATCACCGCCTCCGGCGACTCCGGGTGCACCAGGATCGCGGCATCCGGATACAGCGCCTTGATGTCGGCCAACTGCCGCGACTTGAACTCTTCGTGAACGATGCAGGCACCGTCCCACATCAGCATGTCGGCACCGGTCTGTTTCTGGATGTAGCGGCCCAGGTGCTGGTCCGGCCCCCAGATGAAGGTTTCGCCGTTGTCCATCAGGCTTTCGACGATTTCCAGCGCGCAACTGGAGGTCACCACCCAGTCGGCACGCGCCTTGACCGCCGCCGAGGTGTTGGCATAGACCACCACGGTGCGCTCGGGATGCTTGTCGCAGAACGCCGAGAATTCATCCACCGGGCAGCCCAGGTCGAGGGAGCAGGTCGCCTCGAGGGTCGGCATCAGTACACGTTTTTCCGGGGTGAGGATCTTCGCCGTCTCGCCCATGAAACGCACCCCCGCCACCAGCACGGTGCTGGCCGGGTGATTCTTGCCGAAGCGGGCCATCTCCAGGGAGTCGGCCACGCAGCCGCCGGTTTCCTCGGCCAGGGCCTGGATTACCGGATCGCAGTAATAGTGGGCAACCAGCACCGCATCCCGCGCCTTGAGCTCGGCGGCGATGGCGGTACGGTATTCGGCCTCTTGTTCGGGCGTGAGGGGCTTGGGCTGCTTGGCGTCCAGGTGGGCCTGAACCAGAAGGCGTTCGGAAATTTGCGTCATGTTCGCAAGACCTGCAGGCGCTGATGCGCGTAAGTCGAGTGTATCATCGGGCACGGACAAATCGGGTAACAGCTTGGCCTTTGCACGGACGGCAAAAATCCGCTGCGACCTCGGTTTTATGAGTCGCCGAAGGCTACAGACAATCGGATGAATTCTAAAGAGATTTTTACCCGACAAGGCCCGCGGACGACGCTCGACACGCCCTCCGCGAGCCCCCGTGACTACTGCGCGGCGCCGGAGAATGCCGCGGTGCGCTGCTGAACCAGCTCGGCGAACTGATCGACGGTCATTTTCTGGCCATTGAAGTCCACCTGGCCGTCGGCATACCCCAGTCGCATCAGGATATCGTCGCCTTGCACGGTCGCCAGCTGGCTCTGCAGGGCAATCATCCCGACCATCTCCCCGGAGGCCGACGCCTGGCGGACCTGCTCGGCGTCCAGCCCTTCAAGGGTGGCGCGCAATGCGGCCAGATCGCCGAGCATCGGCTTGGAGAGCTTCAGGTCGGTCTGCATCGACTTCACCGACTGGGCGAAGGCCTGCTCCAGCGGAACATCCTGCGGGGCCTGGGCGGAGAGGTCCAGGTCGATAGCCAAGCGGCTCTCGCCGTTGGCCGTCCTGAACGCCAACTCTTCCAGCGCGACGCGCGGGCCACCGGCCAGCAATTGCCGAAGCGGTGCCTGCAGCCGCGGATCATCCAGCATCGCCGCACCGGTATCCGGGGTCAGGCCCAGGGCCATGCTCTCCAGCTGGGCAAGGTTCTGCTCATACCACTTCACCAGGCTGCCGACCGCCTCGGGGTTCAGGCGCTCCACGCGCCAGGCCATGCGCGCGCTGCCGATGGGCTTGCCGGAGAAACTGATGTCCGCAAGATTGACCGCCTGCTTCAGGGAAAGCCCGCCCTCCTCGATCCGATAGACATCACGCTGTTCGAACTTGCCGAAACGCAGGGGCTGACTGTCGCCGAAGGACAAGGCGCTTTCGGCGATATCGACATTCATCGAACCGACAAAGTAGCCGTAGCCGCTCATATTGAAGTCGGTGGACAGCGCCACACCCTTCAGGGTGACGCTCGTCGGTCCCTCGCCGCCGCTGGCCATCGCTACCCGCTCCAACTCGCCCCGCAGGCGCAGGCCCTCGCCCTCCAGGGCCGAGTCCAGGTGCAGGGTCAAGCCGGAGAACGACAGGGAAAAGCCATCCTCGTCACTGACCTCGAAGGGCATCACCCGCAACTCGTTGCGGATCGCCCCGCCGTAACCGACGCTCAGGCTGCCTTGCAGTGGCGCCTGTTCACCGGCGGCAGCGAACCAGGGCGCGCTGTCGTCGGTCTTTTCCAGCGCGTAGCTGCTCGCCGCCATCACCGGCAGCAGTTGCAGGCGCTTGACCCGCGACCAGGGAAACGGGCCGTGCTCCAGGTGATCGCTGAAATCGAGCTGGACATGCTCGCCCTCGACACCCTGGAGCGTGACCCGATAACGGGCATCGCTGCTGAACACGCCGGATTCCAGGGACAGCAGTTCCACCTTGCCCGTGCCGCTGCCACTCAGGGCCGCCGCCAACTGTCGGTTGGACTGGGCGAGCGAGGTTTCGAGCACCTCGGGCAACTGCTTGCCGGTGTACCACGCCACCGCGCTGCAGGCCGCCGCGCCCACTACGACCAACCCGCCGATAACTAGTGCTTTCTTCATGAAATGATCCGGATGCTGTCCCTGATATGGATGGTCGGCATTCCCGCCAGGGCTTGCCGGGGAGCGAGATTACCACCGTCGGCCGTGGCGGTTGCTCCGGATTCGCCGTTTACGGGGTGAGACCTGTCGACAAAACCTGTAATCCTCGTCCCTCTATCTGGCAGGCCATTGCCAGGCCAAACGCTCATACAACTGTCATCGGACGCTGACATGTTGCAGGACATGCCCCTCTCTGAGTGGCGGGAGGAACCGCATCGGCCTGATAACGGAGCTTCGCAATGAAACTTGCAGTGTTTGGTACCGGTTACGTTGGCCTGACCCTGGCCGCCTGCCTTGCCGAGGTCGGTCACTCGGTGTGCTGCGTCGATGTCGACGCCGATCGCGTGGCGAGCCTGTCCAGAGGACTGTGTCCGCTCTTCGAACCCGGCCTGCCGGTACTCCTGAAAAAGGGACTGGCCAACGCCCACCTGCAGTTCACCACCGACGCGGCGCGGGCCATCGAGGCGGCCACGGTGATCTTCATCGCGGTCGGCACCCCATCCCTGCCGGATGGCAGCGCCGACCTGAGCCAGGTTTTCACCGTAGTCGACAGCATCGTCCGACATGCGGAAGGGAAAAAGATCATCGTCAACAAGTCCACTTCGCCCGTGGGCACCGTGGATGCGATCAAACAGCGCCTGGCCCGCCACGACGCCAGCCTGGCCAGCCGCCTGGAAGTGGTCAGCAACCCGGAGTTTCTCAAGGAGGGCTCGGCGGTCCTCGACTGCATGCGCCCGGACCGCATCCTGATCGGCGGCGCCAGCCCGGCCACCCTGAACCTGCTGCGCGACCTGTTCGCGCCGTTCAGCCGCAATCACGACAAGTTCATCGCCATGGACGCGCGCAGCGCCGAGCTGGCCAAGTACGCGGCCAACTGCATGCTGGCGACGAAGATCTCGTTCATGAACGAAATGGCCAACCTGGCCGAACACCTGGGTGCGGACATCGAGGCGGTACGCCGCGGCATCGGTTCCGATCCCCGCATCGGCTACGACTTCATCTACGCCGGCTGCGGCTTTGGCGGCTCGTGTTTCCCCAAGGATCTCTCGGCCCTGCAGCGGGTTGCCGAGCAGCACGAGTACCAACCGCGCCTGCTGCAGGCGGTGGAGACGATCAACCAGCGGCAGAAGCATCGCCTGTTCGAGAAGATCATCGCCCACTACGACGGCGACCTGGCCGGCAAGACCTTTGCCGTGTGGGGCTTGGCGTTCAAGCCGAATACCGACGACATGCGCGAGGCCTCGAGCCTGGTGCTGCTGCGCGCGCTATGGCAGGCCGGCGCGACAGTACGGGCGTTCGACCCGCAGGCGCGCGACGAAGCCCGCCGCCTGTTCGGCGAGCGCAAGGATCTGTACTTGCTGGACAACAAGGAAGACACGCTGATCGGTGCCAACGCGCTGGTGATCGTCACCGAGTGGCAGGACTTCCGCATTCTGGACGGCGAAACCGTCAGCCAGCAATTACTCGATGGCGTGCTGTTCGACGGACGCAATCTGTTCGAGCCGGCGCAGATGGCCGCCGCGGGTCTGACCTACTACAGCATCGGGCGGCCGCTGCCGGAACGCGCAGAGGCGTCCCGGCGTAAGGAAACGCCTTACTCGTTGACGTCCATGAACTCACGAGCCCAGACGATGTAGTCATTGGGCTGGGTGTAGGTGTGAGTCAGCTCCGTCGCGCTCAGGTCGGAGGCGGAGCTGGTGATCCGGCGTTGCTCGCGCAGGCAGTCGTAGGTGGCCTTGATCGCGGCGAAGTAGGCGCCATGGCCATCCACCGCAATGCGCACACCCAGCTCGGCCAGGCGCACGTCGTCGTGCAGTTGCGGATTGCCGTAGGTCACCAGCATCAGTGGTACGGTCAGGTGAGCGGCGATCTCTTCGAGGTGGGCGAAGTCACGCACGCCAACCATGCACACACCGTCGGCGCCGGCATTCTGATACGCCACGGCGCGGGCGATGACTTCTGCGGTGGGAATGGCCGCGGCATTGGTCCGGGCAATGATCACCAGCTCCGGATCGACACGGGCCTCCAGGGCCGCGCGAACCTTGCCCACGCCTTCCTCGATGCTGATCAGGTCGGTGGACTTGCGGCCGAACTGGGCCGGCAGCAGGGTGTCCTCGATGGTCAGGGCGGAAACCCCGGCGCGCTCCAGTTCGATCACCGTGCGCATCACGTTCAGCGCATTGCCGTAACCATGGTCGGCATCGGCGATGAACGGCAACTGGGCGACCCGACCGATGCGGGTCGCCTGCTCGGCGAACTCGCTCAGCGTGATCAGGGCAAAATCCGGTGCTGCAAGTACCTGTAGCGACGCCACCGAGCCCCCGAGGATACCGACTTCGAAACCGAGGTCGGCGGCGATACGCGCGGACATCGGATCGAACACCGAAGCGGTGTGGTAACAGCGGGGGGAAGCAAGGAGTTTACGAAACGCACGGCGCAGTTCTTGGTGGGACGCTTTAGGCATGATCAATCCACTTATTTCGACTTCATTCTGCGGGGGAACATACCACTGCTTGATGTCGCTCTGACAGCAGCAAAGGTCTCGTTCCGACAAATAGACGAAACGTTTCATCTGGCAAGGCTGAACGGCGGCGAAGGATCAGGGTTTCCCTGAGCACGGGTCTTGTACTGAAGGCTGTCAGGGCGATGCCGTTCGTGTGCGTGAATACGCCAACCCGAGCCAACCGGCGAGATCGCGAAAAACACGAATTTTGCAGATTTCATCAAAAGTTCGCGAAATGAGTACGAACTGTGCATGACATTGCTCATCCACAGCGACTCAGCATTTACCTGATACGCGGATCAGGGAAAACCGGAGCGAATACGTTTGCGTACTCAGCGTTTCCCCTAGGTAAGTAAGCGTAGAGTTTGTGCGTCTATGGCATAATGAAATCATCCCGCAACTCCAGACAACGAGCCGTGACCTGTGTCAGTGACTACCTTAACCGTCTGTGACGATTCCACCGTTGCCCGCAAGCAGGTCCTGCGAGCACTGCCAGCTGACTGGCCGGTGTCGATCACCGAGGCCAGCGATGGCCAGCAATGCATGGAGGCTGTTCGCAAGGGCCTGGGCCAGGTCGTCGTGCTCGACCTGAACATGCCGGAAATGGATGGCTATCAGGTCTTGCACGCGCTGCGCGATGAAGGGCTGGCGAGCAATGTCATCGTCATCTCCGGCGACGTGCAGCAGGAGGCGTTGCGGCGGGTACAGGAACTCGGCGCCCTCGCCTTCCTGAAAAAGCCCTTCGACCAGGCCGAACTGCGCCAGACCCTGGAGCGCCTGGGCCTGCTCAACCTGGCTGGACACGCGGCGCAGAGTCATCGCCCACAGACCAGCGCCCACGTCACCTTCAACGAAGTGTTCCGCGAAACGGTCAACGTCGCCATGGGCCGGGCTGCGGCGCTGATCGCCAAGGTCCTCGGGGTTTTCGTCCAGTTGCCGGTGCCGAACGTCAATGTCCTTGAAGTCGGCGAACTGCATATGGCGCTGGCCGACGCCGGGCGCTGCAAGCAACTGACCGCGGTGTGCCAGGGCTTCATCGGCGGGGGTATCGCCGGCGAGGCGCTGCTGATGTTCCACGACTCGGAAATCGCCGAGATGGCGCGCCTGATGAAGCACCAGAGCAGCCAGTCCTCCGACCTGGAAATGCTCCTGGACCTGTCCAGCATCCTCATCGGCGCCTGCCTGAGCAGCATCGCCGAGCAGGTCGATGTCGTGTTCTCGCAATGCCACCCGCAGATCCTCGGCCAGCACGCCGGTATCGAGGAGCTTATCCGCGTCAACCAGCGCCGCTGGAAGAAGACCCTGGCGGTAGAGATCAGCTACAGGCTGGAGGGCCATGACATCAGCTTCGACCTGCTGCTGCTGTTCACCGAAGACTCCATCGAACGACTGACCCATAAACTCGCGTACCTGATGAACTGAGCCCATGAACAAACCCATTGATCTGACCGAGTTCCACTGGCTGCTGGCGATCGTGCAGAGCATCGATGTCGGCGTGGTGGTGCTCGATCGCGACCATTGCGTCCAGGTCTGGAACACCTTCATGGAGAACCGTTCCGGGGTCCCGCCCAGGGACGCCCACAACCAGTCGTTCTTCAGCCTGTTTCCGGAGGTCAACGTCGACTGGTTCCGGCGCAAGCTGGACAGCGTGGCGACCCTCGGCACGGCAGCGTTCACGGTATGGGAGCAACGCCCCTATCTGGTGCGATTCAAGAACTACCAGCCGATCACCGGGCAGGAAGATTTCATGTACCAGAACACCACGCTGTTCCCGCTGCGCTCGACCGACAGCAGCATCAGCCACTTCTGCCTGGTGATCTACGACGTGACCGATGTCGCGACCAACCGGCACATGCTGCAGTCGGCCAATGCGCAGTTGCAGAAGCTGTCCAGCACCGACCGCCTGACCGGCCTGTACAACCGCGGGCACTGGGAGGACAGCCTCAAGGTCGCCTACGCCCGCCATCAGCGCCACGGCAATCACACCAGCCTGGTGATGTTCGACATCGATCACTTCAAGCGCATCAACGACACCTACGGCCACCAGGCGGGCGACAAGGTCATCGAGCAGGTCGCGGCGATGCTGCGCCAGTACGTGCGCGATACCGACGTGGCGGGCCGTTATGGTGGCGAGGAGTTTGGCGTGGTGCTGTCGGATACCGACAAGCATGGCGCGGTAGCCTTTGCCGAGCGCCTGCGCAAGGCAATCGAGAGCCTGGAGGTGGTACATGAAGGACACAGTATCCGCTTTACCATCAGCCTCGGCGTCGCCGATCTCAGCCAGCCCTCGGACAGCCATGCCGACCTGATCGCCTGGGCCGACCAGGCGCTGTATGCCTCGAAGAAAGGTGGGCGCAACCAGGTGTCGATCCACCCGTGAGCAGGCGCTGTCTGCCTCGACAGGAAAGGATGCCAGCTGACAGGGGCTGAGCAGCCCCTGTCGTGGCGATGCTTCGAATATCAGCGGTTGGCGAAGTACATGGTCACTTCAAATCCGATGCGCAGGTCGGTGAAGCTGGGTTTTGTCCACATGGCACGAGGTCTCCCGGTTGTTTTATTGCTCATTGATTTGGCCGCGACTGGCGATCTGCTTCGTCGCGGTGAAGCGGCTGAATCACTGTCATCGCCAGCGACGCACGTCCTTGTGCGTCACTGAGACAGCAGGTGTTTCAGCGAGTCCCCTCTACCGGCCCCTTGCCCTCATGGGCATCCCAGGCCTGATTGATCAGGTAGGCAAAGATTGCCTTGAGCTGATCATCGCTGAAGTCTGCAAAAGCAGGCATTCCACCACCGCCTTTGGACAGCAGGCCCTGACGCACGACAGATTCGAAGAACTCATAGCTCGGTGGCGGGGCGTAAATGAGGTTGGGCACACGCCCGCCTGCAGCGTTGCCGTGCAAACCATGGCACTCGATACACGCACTGCCCTCAAACAACTGCTTTCCAATCGCCGTCAATTCTTCAGGCTGCCGGGGCGTGAGAGGAGCCGGCACTTTCTGCAATTGTGCGAAGGGTGGGTACTCTTTTGTGCCGCCAACCTTGAACGCCAGCAGACGCGGCGTGGTCCTGGCCCTGGGGGCAGAAGCGGAGTCCGAGTTCAGAGAACCTGTCGCTGCCGCCGTCCCGGTACCGGTCGCCAACAGAACGTATTGCTCCCCGTCGACCATGACTGTCGACGGCGCTGCCCGCACCGCACCGCCGATCTCATGACTCCACAACGTCTTGCCCGTCACATCGTCCAGGACCTGCAGGCGCCCGTCTCCCGTGCCCTGGAACACCAGGCCACCGGCGGTGTGCAGCAAGCCGCCGTTGGTCGGCATCGGCAAGCGCGAGCGCCACTTCACGGCATTCTTGCGCACGTCCCAGGCAACGGTTTCACCATAGGTTTCGTATTTGCCATCGGCAGAACGCTGGATAGGTTCGAACGACTGGCCACCGAGCGCAGAATCAGGATCATCCTTGACCAGCGTCGGCTGGGACATTGCCGGGATGAATACCGTCTCGTCATCCGGATTGAAGGCCAACGCCTCCCAACCATGCGCACCCAGGCCATTGGGGAGTTGCATATAACTCTTGCTGGAATTCAGCCAGTACTGCCCTTCCGGGCGCATGACAGGGCGACCATTGGCATCCAACCCGGAAGCCCACTCCATTGGCATATAGGCCCCACCGGAAATGAACTTGCCGGTCTGCGCATCCAGTGCATACGCGAAGCCACTCTTCGGCACGCTCAGCACCACCCTCTTCGATTGCCCTGCCACGGTAATGTTGGCGACCATGATGCCGACGCTGGAGTCATAGTTCCAAGCGTCTTGCGGCGTTTGCTTGAAATGCCATTTGTATTCGCCAGTGCTGGCGTCCAGGGCGACGATGGAGTTGGTAAAAAGCTCATCGCCCGCATCTTCGCCACGTTTCGACGGATCGAACGGCGCGGGTCCACCGACGCCTATATAGAGCAGATTGAGTTGCGGATCATAGGTCATGGCGTCCCAGGCACTGCCGCACCCGTGAGACTTCGAGTACCAATCCTTCCCCCAGGTTTTGGCCGCGTTCTCATACAACGCCGATTGCGGCTTCGAGGGATCGTCGGGAACCGTGTAGAAGCGCCAGCGGTGATCGCCACTTTTCTCGTCGAAGGCATCTACATAACCGCGGGTCATCCCGGTATCGAGACAGGCGTTGCCAGTAAAGACCAGACCGTTACCCACTCGCGGCGCAGCAGTGATGGCGTACATATCTGCCGAGTCGCAGGACGTGGCTTCCCAGACTTTCTTTCCGGTGCGCTGGTCGACGGCGATCAAACGGCAGTCTCCCGAGGCGATGATGACATTGCTTCCACTCAAGGCAACGCCCCGATTGAATCGGCGCCCCCAGTACCCTGCGAACGACGACCCCTGTTGCGCATTGTCATCCTGGAAGTTCCAGATCAACTTGCCGGTTTTTACATCGTTGGCAATTATCTGGCCGTTGGGCGCCCCTTGAAAGACGATGCCATCCTTGATCAATGGGTTGCCCACCAGACCGTCGCTGACAGGCAAGTCCACCCACCAGGCCAGGCCCAGGGAAGCGACGGTTTCCTTGTTGATCGCCTTCAACTCGGAAGAATGCTGCATCTCGCTGGAGTTCCCAAGGAACTCCCAGTTCGTATTGGCTTTTTGAGACGGCTGGTCATTCATCCCGCAACCAGCAATGGAAACCAACAGCGAAGCTATGATTATTGTTCTCATATTTGCCCTCTACACATACCCACACCAAGGCCGGGAAATATCGTTGCGTTATCCGTCAATGCGTCAGTGGTTCGCCGAGTCAATCGACAGATACTTCATGCGCTCAATTGACTTCGGCGTAAGCGTCAGTCCGCCCGCAAGGTGAAAATGCCCATTTCACCTCACAACCAGCAGAAAACGATCACCTGACTTGATCAATTGACCACATTCCAGACTGATCATTTGACCAGCAATGGCGACGTCACGCTACAAAAATTTTTAGCGCTTACAAATCAATGGGATAGAGCAAATACCGGCGCTGATGCAGCACCGTTGCAGCTTATCGAGGAGGGAGTGAGTACTTCGGCGAGGTCGAAAGAACCCCGACCCGTGAGCTGCCCGACAGGCCTGCTGCTGACGGCCACCCGAGCGGACAAGGGCGCACCGGGATTGTCTGAAGCGAAGAGCAGACCGCCTGATCGTGCGAGCCAGGAATTTGCAGAGTACTGGAACGAAATAGCCCGCTGACCGTTGCCGGTAGCGGGCTATTTCACTCTGACGTGAACCTGGGTTCACAGCAGATCTTGCATATGGTGGGTCGTGTAGGATTCGAACCTACGACCAATTGGTTAAAAGCCAACTGCTCTACCAACTGAGCTAACGACCCGTTGGATGGCGCGTATAATACTGATTTCTAACAGGAAATCAACACCCCATCGCAAAATAATTCAAAAATATCGGGTCGGGTCCTGCACACCGGCTGCCACGAAGCCTTCTGCACGCAGACGGCAGCTGTCGCACTTGCCACAGGCACGGCCGTCATCGTCCGCCTGATAGCAGGAAACCGTAAGACTGTAGTCGACCCCACGCGCCATTCCGGCCTGGACGATCTGTGCCTTGCTCAGGTTCTGCAATGGCGCCTGAATGCGGAACCCCTGCCCTTCCACCCCGGCCTTGGTTGCCAGATTGGCCATGCGCTCGAAGGCCTCGACGAACTCCGGACGGCAATCCGGATAGCCGGAGTAGTCCACCGCATTCACGCCGATGAAGATGTCCCGCGCTTCCAGTACCTCGGCCCAGCCCAGAGCCAGCGAGAGGAACACGGTATTGCGTGCCGGGACGTAGGTCACCGGGATGCCTTCGCTGGGCGCTTCCGGCACGTCGATGCTGCTGTCGGTCAACGCCGAGCCACCGATACCGTCGAGGTTCAGGCCAATTACCTTGTGCTCCACCACACCCAGGTCGCGAGCGACCCGCGCCGCCGCGTTCAGCTCGGCACGATGGCGCTGGCCGTAGTCGAAGCTCATGGTGTAGCAGCTGTAGCCTTCGGCCTTGGCCATGGCGACTACGGTGGCCGAGTCCAGGCCGCCAGACAGCAGGATTACCGCGCGTTTCTCAGTCATTGCTCAAGCTCCTCTCAGCGTCCCGGTTCGTCGTTCCAGAGCAGTTTGTGCAACTGCATCTGCAAGCGAACCGGCAGGTTGTCGGCGACGATCCAGTCAGCCAGATCGGTGGCGCTCAATTGGTGGTGGCTGGGCGAAAACAGTACTTCGCCAGCGCGCTTGTCGAGGCCGTACTGAATCAGTTTCGACACCGCCCAGTCGTAATCCTCGCGGGAGCAGAGGACGAACTTGACCTGGTCGTTGGGGGTCAGCAGCTCGATATTCTCGTAGCGGTTGCGCTGGACCTCGGCGGAGCCCGGTGTCTTCAGGTCCACCACGCGGCTGACGCGGGTGTCGACGGCCGAGATATCGATCGACCCACTGGTTTCCAGGGAGACCTCGTAGCCGGCGTCGCAGAGCCGCTGCAGCAAGGGAATGGCATTCGGCTGGGCCAGTGGCTCGCCACCGGTCACGCACACGTAACGCGGCCGGTAGCTGGCGACCTGTTCGAGGATCGAATCGAGGGTGCGGATCGTCCCGCCATTGAAGGCATAGGCGCTGTCGCAATACTGACAGCGCAGCGGACAACCGGTGAGACGCACGAATACCGTGGGCAGCCCAGCGGTGCGCGTTTCACCCTGCAGAGAGTAAAAGACTTCGGTGATGCGTAATGTGTCTTGCATGGTCGCCACGGGCGTGACAGCGATACAGGCCGTCCGCCTCCGTCAGGCACCGTCGCGAACTCGACATAGCGTTATTCGCGACAGCGTTTCAATAAAAAGGGCGCAGATTCTAACGAAAAAACCCGCGACAGGCGCGGGTTTCTTTCACAGCGTGCGAATCAGAGCTTCTGCAGGTCGCGCTGGGCCAGTTGCGCGGCAGAGGTGCCAGGGTACTGGGTGACCACTTGCTGCAGGATACCCTTGACCCGGTCGGTATGACCCAGGCGACGCTCCACGTCGGCCAGCTTGTACAGCGAATCAGGCACCTTGTTGTGCTTCGGATACAGCTGGCTGACCTTGGCGAAGGCCTGGCCAGCGCCTTGCAGGTCGCCTTTGGCCAGGTTCACTTCACCCAGCCAGTACTGGGCGTTGCCGGCGTACTGGCTGTTCGGATACTTGCGCAGGAAGGCGTTGAACGCCTGGGCGGCCTTGTCGAAATCCTTGGCCTTGATCAGGTCGAAGGCTGCGTCGTAATACAGCTTTTCCTTCGCCGGATCGCCCGGTTCACTGCTCGCCGCGGGCGGGTTGGCCGGCGCAGCGGTGTTGCCGGCGGCCGGTGCTGGAGCACCACCGTCAGCGGAATTCTCGGGGGTTGCGGACGGTGCTGGCGCAGCGCCGCTGGAGATACGCCGATCCAGGTCCTGGTAACGCTCCAGGCCTTCCTGTTTCAGGCGGGATACTTCGTTCTGCAGGATCTCGATGGTGTTCTGCTGCCGATCGATCTGTTCCTGCATCTGTTGCAACTGCATGAACAGCTGGCCCTGCGCCGAGGCAGGGGTCGAGACCCCTCCCCCGGCGTAGGCGCCGTTCGTACCGTAACCTGCCGGTGGATAACTGCTTGCGCCGCTATATCCAGCATTGTCATCGACAACAGGAACCTCGGCCGCTGCCATGAGAGGCAGGGCGAGAGCCAGGACGGTTACAGCACGACGGCACGCTCGCATATCGAATTACTTACGCAGTTCGACGCGACGGTTCTGAGCCCAGGACTGCTCGTCGTTGCCGGTGGCAACTGGACGCTCTTCGCCGTAGGAAACCAGTTCCAGCTGAGCTGGGGAAACGCCTTGCAGCACCAGGTAGCGCTGAACGGCCTTGGCACGACGCTCGCCCAGAGCCATGTTGTACTCGCGAGTACCGCGCTCGTCGGTGTTGCCTTCCAGAACGACGCGAGCGCCGTTGCCTTTCAGGTCCTTGGCGTGAACGTCCAGAGCGCGCATGGCTTCTGGCTTCAGGTCCGAGCTGTCGTATTCGAAGTAGAAGGTGGTGATTGCGCGCAGAGCAGCTTCTTCGCTCAGGCTGCCGTCGACAGCACCGGTGTTGGCGCCGTAGCCAGCGTTCGGATCAACAGCGCCTTCGCCAGCGTTGTCACCGCCTTTCGAGGAGCAACCTACAGCTACGGCCATGGCCAGAGCCAGCGCAGCAAACTTACCAAACTTCAGCATTTCCATCGTGAAACTCCTAATGAACCCCAGTGTGTTAAGTAAAACGTGTATCGCCGCATCAGTTCAGGTAAGGGGACCAGGACGGTTCTCTGACTTCGCCTTGAGCGGTAGGAAGCGGGAGCCTCACGCGTCCGTTGAGAGAGACGAGCATCAAGACTCCCCGGCCCTGCTGGCGGGTGGCGTAGATTAGCATGGTGCCGTTGGGCGCGACAGTGGGAGACTCATCAAGGTTGGTATCCGAGAGAATCTTTACACTGCCCCGTTGCAGATCCTGCGCAGCAACTTTGAAGTTGGTGAAACCTTCCTGGCGATGAATCATTACCAGGGTCTTTTCATCCGCGGAAAGTTTCGGGTTGGCGTTGTAGTTGCCGACGAAAGTCACACGCTCGGCACCGCCGCTGCCAATGCTGGTCTTGTAGATCTGCGGTTTGCCACCACGGTCCGAAGTGAAGTACAGGGTCGAACCATCCTTGCCGAAGAACGGCTCGGTATCGATGGCCGGGCTGTTGGTCACGCGGGTCATCTGGCGCGAGCCCATGTCCATCACGTAGATCTCCGGGTTGCCATCGCGGGACAGCACGAACGCCAGGCGGTTGCCATCAGGCGACCACGCAGGAGCACCGTTCAGGCCCTCGAAGTTGGTGATCTGCTCGCGGCGACCGGTATCGATGTGCTGGACGAAGATACGCGGGCGACGCTGCTCGAAGGACACATAGGCGATGCGCTTGCCATCCGGCGCGAAACGTGGCGACAGGATAGGTTCGCGAGATTGCAGCAAGGTTACCGCGCGCGCACCGTCGTAGTCAGATCGTTGCAAGGTGTAACGAGTGCTGTTGGTGGAGAAACGCTCGGCGGTCACGTACAGCATGCGGGTAGAGAACGCGCCCTTGATGCCGGTGAGTTTTTCGAACGACTGGTCGGCGATGTAGTGCGACATGTCGCGCAGTTGATCGACGGTGCCGGACACGCTGCCGGTCAGCACCTGCTGCTCGGTGGCAACGTTGAACAGCGCGTACTGCACCTGCAGGCGACCGCCCGACGGCACGATGCTGCCGACCATGATGTACTGGGCGCCCAGTGCCTTCCAGTCGCGGAAGATCACTTCGCTGGCCTGGCTCGGCAGGCTGATCATGTTCTGCCGCGGAATCGGCGCGTAGTAACCGGAGTTGCGCAGATCGTTGCCGATGATGTCAGCCATGTCCTCGGGCAGCACGCTGCCGCCCTGCAGACCGAACGGCACGACCGCGATCGGTGCCGCGCGGTCGCTGCCGCTGGTCACCAGGATGTTCTTTTCTTCCGCGTTGGCCATCCCTGCTGCACAGCAGAGAACGACCAGCAGTCCTCTAAGAAGGTTAATCACAAGGCTAGGTCCTCAGGTGTGAATGTCATCTTGAATGAGCGGTACGGAGCGAAGTCGCTCGGTTTCAAACCCTGCATCTCGGTCAAGCGGCCAATGCCCTTGACTGCCGCGACGGCGGAGCTGTCGAACGGACCGTCACCACTGGAGCGTGCCACGCTGACGTTGGTGATGGTGCCATCCGGCAACATGTTGATCTGCAGGACCACGGTCATGTTCTTGCGCGCTGAAGGAGGTCGCGCCCAGCCTTCGGCCGCACGGGCACGAATCAGGTCGTCGAAGTCGCCGGCGACCTGGTCGCCCTGCTCGTCCGCCAATGCCTGCTGGCGCTCGGTGGTGTCGGACAGCAGCTCGGCCAAGGCCTGGGCTTTCTTGTCTTCCGCCGCCTTGCGGGCTGCTTCGGTAGCCTTTTTCTTGGCTGCGTCGGCTGCCGCCTTCTTCTTCGCTTCTTCAGCGGCCTTCTTCTTCGCCTCTTCGGCGGCAGCCGCTTTCTTCTTGGCATCCTCGGCCGCTTTCTTCTTCGCGTCCTCGGCAGCCTGTTTCTTGGCTTCTTCAGCCGCCTGTTTCTTGGCCTCGTCTTCAGCCTTCTTCTTGGCTTCTTCCTCGGCCTTCTTCTTCGCGATATCGGCCAACTGTTTCTCTTCAGCCTTCTTCGCTTCCTCGGCTTTCTTCGCCGCTTCGGCTTTCTTGGCTTCGTCAGCCGCCTTCGCCGCCTCGGCCTTCTTCGCTTCCGCAGCCTCGCGAGCTTCCTCGGCTTTTTGAGCCGCCTCTTCTTTCTTTTGTTCCGCAGCCTTCACCGCTTCCTGCTTCTGCTGCTCGACCTTCTTCTGCTCCATCTGCTCTTCTTCGGTCTGGCGCGAAGCGGTCTTCTTCGCTTCCCCGGCAATCTTCTGATTGGTCTGGGTGGTCGCCTGACTCTTGGATTTCAGTTGGTACAGGGTTGCCTGGACGATAGGCTTGGCCGGCGGCAGCTCAGGCGTCATGGCGAAGCTGACGAACAGCATGCCGAACACCAGGAGGTGCAGCGCGATGGCCCAGACACTGGGCCAGAAGTAGCTTTCCGAGGCGGATGGCTCTCGCTGTTGCATCAGGGCGCCTCGGTAATCAGGCCAACGTTACCGACACCGGCCTTCTGCAACCCGCCCATGGCGCCCATGACCGCGCCGTAGTCGACGGACTTGTCGCCACGGATGAAGACCTGGGTCTGTTTGCCCTGATCGCGACCGGCGGCGATGATCTTGGTCACCGCGTCGGTCATTTGCGGCAAGGTCATGGCCTTGTCCATCTGCTTGTCGGTGTCGACTTCGCTGCCGAGGTTCCAGTAGTAGGTCTTGTCGGCCTTGATCGAAATGGTCAGGACCTGGACGTTGTTGTCCTGCGGCAAGGCTTCGCTGGAAACCTTGGGCAGGTCGACCTTCACGCCCTGGTTGAGCATGGGTGCGGTGACCATGAAGATGACCAGCAGTACCAACATCACGTCGATGTAGGGCACCACGTTCATCTCGGCGACCGGCTTGCGTTTTTGGCGAACTCGGGCCATTGGCTTCTACCTGATCACTCTTCGCTGGTGTGCACTTTACGGTGCAGGATGGCCTGGAACTCGTCGGCGAACGTGTAGTAACGACCGATCAGCACTTCACTGCGGGCGGAGAACCGGTTGTAGGCGATAACCGCCGGGATCGCGGCGAACAGACCGATCGCCGTGGCGATCAGCGCTTCGGCGATACCCGGGGCGACGGTGGCCAGGGTAGCCTGCTGCGCGGTCGCCAGGCCCCGGAAGGAGTTCATGATGCCCCACACGGTACCGAACAGACCGATGTACGGGCTGGTGGAACCGACGGTGGCCAGGAACGGCAGGCTCTGCTCGAGCTTTTCTTCCTCGCGGGAGATGGCGACGCGCATGGCACGACCGACACCTTCCATCACCGCATCAGGGTCGACGCCAGGCTGCTGACGCAGACGGGAAAACTCCTTGAAACCGGCCCGGAAGACCTGCTCGACACCCGAGTCGGGGTCCGGGTTGCTGCCGGCCTGGCGGTACAGCTTGGACAGGTCGATACCCGACCAGAAGCGCTCTTCGAAGCTGTCCAGGGCACGACGACCGGCGCGCAGCATGGTGCTGCGCTGAAAGATCATGATCCATGAAGTCACCGATGCGGCAACCAGCGCCAGCATGACCAGCTGCACCACGATGCTGGCATTGCTGACCAGGCTCCACATGGAGGTATGGTCGACGACGTTAGCTTCCACGCTTAATCTCCTGCGTTTGTATGTATGCCCGGGCTGCCTGCCTCGATGAAGGCCGCTCGCAGCTCGGAGGGAATAGCCCGGGGTTTGAAAGTATCGGCGCGCACACAGGCCACCAGGAACTGCCCTTCGCAGAGCAACGTTGCATCACTTTCGCGCCAGACCTGCTGCACGAAGCGCAGGCTGGCACGATTCAATTCAAGCACTTGCGCGGTCACCCGCAATTCGTCGTCCAGACGGGCCGGCGCGTGATAGCGCGCTTCGGCGGAATGGACCACGAACAGGGTATTCTGCTGGGCCAGCGTCGACTGGACGAAGCCCAGGTCGCGCAGCCTTTCGGTGCGGGCGCGCTCCATGAATTTCAGATAATTGACGTAATACACCACGCCGCCCGCATCGGTGTCCTCGTAATAGACACGAAAACGATGTGCGAACGGTTCAAGCCCATTTTGCGCGCGCATACTCTAGTGCTAACTCCTCAGCTTGCCAATCCGCCCCACCAACTGTTTTTAACGGATTATGTCGTATTGCCAGCGCAGTCGATCGCAGTCCGCCGATAGGACCACAAAAGTACCGATTAGATCTGTCATTCATCGCTCAAATCGGAAAAATCACTGCTACCAGATGATTCATTCATTCGCGTAGGAATATTCAGGCCGAAATGCAGGTATGCATGACGGGTCACGACCCTCCCCCGCGGGGTACGCATGATGTAGCCCTGCTGGATCAGATAAGGCTCCAGCACATCCTCGATGGTATGGCGTTCCTCGCTGATGGCCGCGGCCAGACTGTCGACCCCCACCGGACCACCGTCGAACTTTTCGATCATGGTCAGCAGCAGGCGCCTGTCCTGATGGTCGAAACCACGCTCGTCGACATCCAGCAGGTTCAACGCCATGTCCGCCACGCCCTTGGTGATCTCGCCCTTGCCGCGCACCTCGGCGTAGTCACGCACCCGGCGCAGCAGACGGTTGGCGATCCGTGGCGTGCCGCGGGCACGCCGGGCGATCTCGAAGGCACCGTCGTCCTCGATGGGCAGACCGAGAATCCCGCCGGAACGACTGACGATGGTGGCCAGGTCGGCGTTGTTGTAGAACTCCAGACGCTGGACGATACCGAAGCGGTCACGCAACGGGTTGGTCAGCATGCCGGCGCGGGTGGTGGCACCGACCAGGGTGAAGGGCGGCAGGTCCAGCTTGATCGAGCGTGCCGCCGGGCCTTCGCCGATCATGATGTCCAGTTGGAAGTCTTCCATCGCGGGATAGAGAACCTCCTCGACCACCGGCGAAAGGCGGTGGATCTCATCGATGAACAGGACGTCGTGGGGTTCCAGGTTGGTCAGCAGCGCGGCCAGGTCACCCGGGCGCTCGAGAATGGGCCCGGACGTGCTCTTGATCGATACGCCCATTTCCTGGGCGATGATATTGGCCAGCGTGGTCTTGCCCAGCCCCGGCGGCCCGAAGATCAGGGTGTGATCGAGGGATTCGCCACGACCACGGGCGGCCTGAATGAACAAGGCCATCTGCTCGCGTACCACCGGCTGACCGATGTATTCGGCCAGGCGCAGCGGACGGATCGCCCGATCCTGAACTTCTTCCCGGTCACGGCCGGTTGCGGTTATCAAACGGTCGGCTTCGATCACTTAAATCATCCCTTTCAGGCTGCGCCTGATCAGCTCTTCGCTGCTCAGGCCCTTGGCATCCACGGCAGCCACCGCACGACTGGCCTCCTGGGGTTTATAGCCCAGGGAAATCAGGGCACTGACCGCGTCGGCCTCGGCGGTGGAAACGGTTGGCAGCGGTGTCGGCCCGTTCGGTACCAGCTGGAACATGCTTGGCACGGTTTCCCAGGCCTTGAAACGGTCCTTGAGTTCGACCAGCAGACGCTCGGCGGTCTTCTTGCCGACACCAGGGACCTTGACCAGGGCCGAGGTGTCCTGGGCCTGGACGCAGCGCACCAGTTCGTCGACCTCAAGGCCGGACATCAGTGCCAGCGCCAGTTTCGGGCCCACGCCATTGAGCCGGATCAGTTCGCGGAACAGCTCTCGCTCGCGCTTCTCGTGGAAGCCATACAGCAGGTGGGCATCCTCGCGCACTATCAGATGGGTGTGCAAGGTCACCGCCTGCCCCACCGCGGGCAGGCGATACAGCGTGGTCATCGGCACTTCCAGCTCATAGCCGAGGCCGTTGATGTCGATAATCAGGTGCGGCGGTTGCTTTTCAGCCAGCGTGCCGCGCAAACGTCCAATCACGTTCAGGTCCTTTCTCATGAGCGCCGGCTGGAGGCCGGTCGGCACATTACCTATAAAGCAGGGATGCTATCAGAGACGCAGACGTCCGTTGCGACTGCGCGCGACTCCCAGGCCATGAGGCACCAGGCTGGAGCGGGTATGGGCATGGCACAAGGCGATGGCCAGGGCATCGGAGGCATCGATCTGCGGTTTCTGGGTCAGCTTGAGCAAATGCATGACCATCATCTGCACCGCTTCCTTGTTGGCCCCGCCACTGCCCGCCACGGCCTGCTTGACCTGGCTGGCGGTGTATTCGGCGATTTCCAGCCCGGCCTCGGCCGCGGCGACGATGGCCGCCCCGCGCGCCTGGCCGAGTTTGAGCGCCGAGTCGGGGTTGCGCGCCATGAACACCCGCTCGATGCCCATGGTCACCGGGCCGTGCAGGCGAATGATCTCGCTCACGCCACGAAAAACGATCTGCAAGCGCTCATGCAACTCGCCGCTGCCGGTGCGGATGCACCCCGAAGCCACGTACTCGCAGCCGCGCCCGTTGTGGCGAACCACGCCGTAGCCGGTTATCCGCGAACCGGGGTCGATACCAAGAATCAGAGTCATAACGCCTGCGCGACAAAGGGCGCGTCACCGCGCCGTGTTGCAAATACAAAAGCCGGTCCCGCCTGGAGACGGGACCGGCCTCGGACAAACCGGAGAAACAGCTCAGCCGAGCTTTTCCATGACCTCGTCAGGAATTTCAGCATTGGAATAGACGTTTTGCACGTCGTCCAGGTCTTCCAGCATGTCGATCAGCTTCAATACCCTCTGCGCGCCGTCCAGGTCCAGCTCGGCGCTGGTGGTCGGCTGCATGACGATTTCCGCGTCGGCAGCCTTGAAACCGGCAGCCTCGAGGGCGGCGCGCACGGCGTAGAAGCTGGCGAACGAAGTGAACACGTCGAACGAGCCGTCGCCATTGCTGACCACGTCGTCGGCATCGGCCTCCATCGCCGCTTCCATCAGGGCATCTTCATCGACGCCTTCGGCGAAGCTGATCTGGCCCTTGCGCTCGAACAGGTAGGCCACGGAACCGTCGGTACCGAGGTTGCCGCCGCACTTGCTGAAAGCATGCCGTACGGCCGCGGCGGTACGGTTGCGGTTGTCGGTCATGGCTTCGACCATGATCGCCACGCCGCCTGGGCCGTAACCCTCGTAGCTCAGTTCCTCGACGTTGTCCGCCTCGGCGGTGCCGGCACCGCGGGCGATGGCGCGATCGATGATGTCGCGGCTCATGTTGGCGCCCAGCGCCTTGTCCAGCGCCAGACGCAGGCGCGGGTTGGAGCCCGGATCGCCACCGCCCTGCTTGGCGGCGACGGTCAGCTCACGAATCCACTTGGTGAAGACTTTGCCTCTCTTGGCATCCTGGCGCTCTTTGCGGTGCTTGATGTTCGCCCACTTGGAATGGCCCGCCATAACTGACTCCAAAAAATCCTTGAAACAAAATCACGCACCCTCCCGCCTTGCTGCGGGAAGGCACAATCAAATCCGGTGCCTCAAAGCAAAGGCGCATCCCGTGGGATGCGCCTTGTCGGTCCGCTTACTCAGCCTTCTGCTGTTCGCGCAGACGGATGTGCAACTCGCGCAGGGCCTTGGCATCGACCAGGCCAGGGGCCTGGGTCATGACGCACGCGGCGCTCTGGGTTTTCGGGAAGGCAATCACTTCACGGATCGACTGGGCGCCGGTCATCAGCATGACCAGGCGGTCCAGACCGAAGGCCAGGCCACCGTGAGGCGGCGCACCGAATTTCAGCGCGTCGAGCAGGAAGCCGAACTTCTCTTCCTGTTCCGCCGCTTCGATGCCCAGCAGGCGGAAGACCGCCTGTTGCATTTCCTTGCGGTGAATACGGATCGAACCGCCACCCAGCTCGGTACCGTTGAGGACCATGTCGTAGGCACGGGACAGGGCGGTGGCCGGGTTGGCCTCCAGCTCTTGCGGGGTGCACTTCGGCGCTGTGAACGGGTGGTGCAGCGCGGTGAAGCTGCCGTCGTCGTTTTCCTCGAACATCGGGAAGTCGACGACCCACATCGGTGCCCACTCGCAGGTGTACAGGTTGAAATCGCCACCCAGCTTGATACGCAGCGCGCCCAAGGCCTCGCTGACGATCTTGGCCTTGTCGGCGCCGAAGAAGACGATGTCGCCGTCGACCGCGCCGACGCGATCGAGGATCACGTTCAGGTTGGCTTCCGGAATGTTCTTGACGATCGGCGACTGCAGGCCTTCGACGCCCTTGGCGCGCTCGTTGACCTTGATGTAGGCCAGGCCCTTGGCACCGTAGATGCCGACGAACTTGGTGTACTCGTCGATCTTGCTGCGCGGCATGCTCGCGCCACCCGGCAGGCGCAGGGCGGTGACGCGGCATTTCGGATCGTTGGCAGGACCGGCGAAGACCTTGAAGTCGACGTCCTTGAGCTGGTCGGCAACGTCCACCAGCTCCAGCGGGATACGCAGGTCAGGCTTGTCGGAACCGTAGCGGCGCATGGCTTCTTCGAAGGTCATGTGCGGGAACTCGCCGAACTCCAGGTCCAGGACTTCCTTGAACAGCTTGCGGATCATGCTCTCGGTCAGGCCGATGATCTCGGACTCGTCGAGGAAGCTGGTCTCGATGTCGATCTGGGTGAATTCCGGCTGGCGGTCGGCACGCAGGTCTTCGTCGCGGAAGCACTTGGCGATCTGGTAGTAGCGGTCGAAGCCGGCGACCATCAGCAATTGCTTGAACAGCTGAGGCGATTGCGGCAGGGCGAAGAAGCTGCCGGCGTGGGTACGGCTCGGCACCAGGTAGTCGCGGGCGCCTTCCGGAGTCGCGCGAGTCAGGATCGGGGTTTCGACGTCGAGGAAGCCGTTCTCGTCGAGGAAGCGACGGATGCTCGAGGTGATGCGCGAACGCAGACGCAGCTTGTCGGCCATTTCCGGACGACGCAGGTCGATGAAGCGATAACGCAGACGGGTTTCCTCGCCGACGTCGGAGAATTCGTTCAGCGGGAACGGCGGGGTTTCCGCTTCGTTCAGCACTTCCAGCTCATAGCCCAGCACTTCGATGGCGCCGGAGGCCATGTTCGGGTTGACCGCGCCAGCAGGACGCAGGCGCACCCGGCCGGTGATCTTCACCACGTACTCGCTGCGCACACGGTCGGCGGCGGCGAAGCTGTCCGCGCGGTCCGGGTCGAACACGACCTGGGCCATGCCTTCGCGGTCACGGATGTCGAGGAAGATCACCCCGCCGTGGTCGCGACGACGATGGACCCAGCCGCAAAGGGTGATTTCCTGACCGTCCAGGCTCTCGTTCAGTTGGCCGCAATAGTGGCTGCGCATCATGATGGTGGTTTCGCTTCTCGTCATTCGTGAATTCGGTTTAGGCCGTGGCGGCCCGAAAGGGTCAATAGTGCAAGACCCGGGCAGTGCAGTTCAACTCAGTCGCCGCTGCCAGCCAGATTCTTTTTCGCGCCGGTCTTGAAATCGGTTTCGTACCAGCCCTTGCCGCTCAGGCGAAAACCGGGGGCGGACAGGACCTTTTTCAGTTCGGGCTGCTGGCAGGCCGGGCAATCGGTCAGCGGCGCCGCGCTGATCTTCTGCAGAACTTCCATCTGGTGGCTGCAGGAAGCACATTGATAGTCGTACAGAGGCATGGGGCGTTTCTCGTCGATCCCGTGCGGGCCACGCCGCACAGTAAAAGGCGAGATTATATATGGTTAACCGGGGCTGTGCAGCCCGCAGCGCGCCTGCGCATCACCAACGGTTGTCGGGAAAAGCCGCCGCCTGCGCGTCATCCGGCTCCTCATTGCCTTGCGCGCCACCGTTCATCAGGAAGACCACGCAGATCACCCGTACCAGGCCGCTGAAATTCTTCACCCCGCCATGGCGCAGGTGAACCTCTCGATCGACATGGGACAGCACCGAGTTGACCGTGCAGCCGTTGGCCTGGGCGATCCGTTCGAGCACCGCCCAGTAGATGTTTTCCAGACGCAGGCAGGTGGCGAAGCCATTCAGCCGCACCGAGCGCGACAGCGGCTGGGCAAGGTTCATGTTGAAGTCCGATTCGAACGGATCGATATCGATCGTCCGCGGATCGCCAACCTTGGGCACGCTCCGATTCAAGGGTCGAGACATTGCAACACCACGCAGCAGGACAGAGGGATGAACGCATGCGGACTTACTTCGCACACCCCTGCCATGAAGCGCCGATGCGCTAGCCGACACCAGCAGACGCCCGCACTCTTGACGTAGGATTGATCGACAATCCAGGCCTCATCGGATAACCCCTGAAAAGACTTCCAGGCCTCGAGAAACCTGACCTGCAGCCACAAAAAAGCCCGACTCTGGTTAAGGAAGCCGGGCTTTGCGCATTCTCCTGGCGCGTCAGCGACGCATCATTTGCCTTCCAGAAGCACGCGCAGCATCCACGCAGTCTTCTCGTGAACCTGCATGCGCTGGGTCAGCAAGTCTGCGGTAGGTTCATCACTGACCTTGTCGGTCAGCGGGAACAGGCTGCGAGCGGTACGCACCACGGCTTCCTGGCCTTCTACCAGGTATCTGATCATGTCGTCCGAAACCGGCACACCCTCGGTTTCCTTGATGGAAGCCAGACGCAGGTACTGGGCGTAGGTGCCCGGTGCGGGGAAGCCCAGTGCACGGATGCGCTCGGCGATCGAGTCGACCGCCAGTGCCAGTTCGTTGTACTGCTCCTCGAACATCAGGTGCAGGGTGCGGAAGCTCGGGCCGGTCACGTTCCAGTGAAAGTTGTGCGTCTTGAGGTAGAGCACGTAGGTATCGGCAAGCAGGCGGGACAGGCCGTCGGCAATGGACTTGCGATCTTCTTGACTGATTCCGATATCGATTGCCATGCAAAAATTCCTTCCTAGGGTTTTCGATTCAACAGCTCTGCCACCAACTGTATCAAGAGTTTTTCATACATGCAGCCTTGAGCCCGCGACACAGTGCTGCAGGCCATGCGTGCCGGGCGTCCCGCTGATTTGAGAAGCCTCCGGCTTTGCTGTTAAATAGACGACGTGCCGCCATGGCTGATCGTCAGCGCCATGGCGCATAGGCTGGAATCCCCACCCTTTTGCGCCTTTTTCATGCACGTGCACCGTGGGACCAGCTCTTCCTGTGATCCGCCTAATAAGATGCGAGCCAAACCATCATGTTCAAGATCGTCCACCTCCTGACGGGCGCAGCGGCCTTGCTGCTGTCCTTCATACCCAGCCTCCGCGCTGACGTAACACCCTACCTGCTGCAACACGATGCCATCTATCTGGCACTCTTCGGCCTGGCCAACCTGATCCTCGCGCCTGTCGTACCGCAGTACTACAAAGGCGCCCGCCAATTCCTGCAGATCACCGCCAGCGTACTGCTGGTCCTGACCGTGGTGCTGCAGGCGCTGGCCCTGCTGGCGCTCCCGGAGATGGGCAGCCTGGCCGCGCTGATCGCCGCCCTGTTCGCCGCGGTACTGCACCTGATCGCCGGGTTCATGAAACCGGCCAAGGCACGCAACAGCGCCAGCAACACCAGCTACGACATGGGCAAACGCGATACCGGCACCGTGAAGTGGTTCAACACCTCCAAGGGTTTCGGCTTCATTTCCCGTGACTCCGGCGACGATATCTTCGTGCACTTCCGCGCCATTCGTGGCGAAGGTCACCGTGTGCTGGTCGAAGGCCAGCGCGTGGAGTTTTCGGTGATGAACCGGGACAAGGGCCTGCAGGCCGAGGACGTGATCGCCGCGCCGCGCCGCTGACAGCGCCCACAAAAAAGCCGCGAAACCCAGTTCGGGTTATCGCGGCTTTTTTTCGTGTGCGAACTATCAGTAATGCGGCGGAGGTGCTTCGTCCTCGCTCGCCTCGTACTGCCCCATCACTTCTTCATAGCGCTTGAGCAGAGCCGCCATCTGCAACTGCAGACGCTCCACCACCCGCTGCTGCTCCACCAGCACATCGTTCAACGCCGTCAAGGTGTCGTCCTGAAACGCCAGGCGACTTTCCAACTCCATTACCCGCTCTTCGAGACTCATGACTCATGCCTCCACGAACTGGAAGTCGTCACCGAGCACCGCGGCGACACGTTGACGCACCTCGTTCAGTTGATCAGCGGAATATTCAATTGCAGGTTTCGCGCCCCAGACCGGAGCGGGCCAGGCAGCATCGTCGCGCCGGCGAACAATCACATGCATATGTAACTGACTGACCACATTACCGAGGGCAGCCACGTTCATTTTATCGGCGGCAAAACAATCCTTGAGGGTTTCACTCAGGAATTGGGTTTCGCGCCAAAGTTGCTGGCGATCACTGTCATCCAATTGAAATATTTCACTGATATCGGCGCGCCGCGGCACAAGAATGAACCAGGGATAGTTAGCATCCTTACTAAGTAATAACCGGCAAAGAGGAAAATCCCCCACTACGCAGGTGTCTTGTTCAAGGCGCGAATCCAAAGCAAACACGGGGCAATCTCCTCATCGATCAGTGCGGCCGCCACGGCGGACCCTGGCGAGCAGGATACTCCGATCGCGACAGGCCAGCACCGACGAGCCGTCCGAAGCACTGAAAAGCAGCACCATTCCCCCGCACTACCTTCGTTTCAGCCCGTGTTTTCGGGGCCCGGTAACAGAATGCTACTTTCCGCACCAAAATGGCGCTCGGCGAACCGTACGGGAGCGTCGGATATCCGCAAACTACCCACTCAGAGCCTTGCAACGGTAACGTCCTGACTCGAAAGTCCGCTTTTCCGCTTATTCCAGAAAAACACCGACGAAAGAGCGGAGCGATCTTTCACCCCCGGTTTTCGGCAATTTTCCCGAGTGGCCCGGAACAAAAGTGAAAAATTCGTCAACGCGGTCTACAGTTGAGCACGCTTGTTGCATCACTCCAGTCCATGGTCGGCACGCCACCTGCATAGGCAAGTGAAGTGCGACAAATTGCACCAGCCGCACGGGTAACCATGGAGTTTGGGAATCAAGGCATTAGATTCCTGCAAAACAGCGCTGGAGTTGTACGAACCGTCTGATACGGAACGTGATTTGCGACATGGATATAACTATTTGCGACGTGACCATAAAGTTAACGAAAGGTTCCACTCGCAAGTATCGCTAATGACAGTCAGCGTGATATACATTTCCGCCGACTCAAACAAGAAAGAGCAGCCCCAATAAAAAAACCAGGTGGGGCAGCAGCAATCTTCCTAAAAACCAAAGGAGCAAATCACGATGCGCGTGATGAAGTGGAGCATGATCGCCCTGGCCGTAGCCGCCGGGACCTCGCAACTGGCTGTAGCGTCCTCGCAAGAAGAATCCAAGGGTTTCGTCGAAGACAGCACCCTGAACGTGAAAACCCGTGCCATGTACATGAACCGTGACTACAAGCACGGTGCCGGCAACATTCCCACCCCCTTCACCTCCAGCGGCTACAAGAGCGGTTACCGTGAAGACAGCGGCGCATCGCTGCTGGGTACCTTCGAGTCCGGCTTCACCCAGGGCACTGTCGGCGTCGGTGTCGACGTCATCGCAATGGGCTCCGTCCGTTTCGATGGTGGCGAAGGCCGCCAAGGCAACGGCCTGTTCCGTTCCGACAGCGATGGCAAGCCAGAAGACTCCCAAGGTAAAGCAGGCGCAGCCGCCAAGTTCCGCATCTCCGACACCGTGCTGAAAGTAGGTGACCAATTCGTCGCCAGCCCGGTTTTCGCTACCGACGACAGCCGCCTGATGCCTGAACTGGCGCGCGGCACCTTGATCACCAGCAAGGAAATCAAGGGCCTGGAATTGAGCGCAGGTCGCTTCACCTCGCTGAGCTCGCAGACCGGCATGGGCCATGACAGCATCAATGGCAAGCACACCCCCGGCCTGACCTCCGCCAACATCGCTGGCGCCACTTACGCCTTCACTGACAACTTCACCGGCACCATCGCCGCGTCGGACGTCGAAGACTACTTCAAGAAGCAATACGTCAACCTGAACCTGACCGTTCCGGTAGACGACAAGCAGTCTCTGAACTTCGACTTCAACGCCTACCGCACCAAAGACCAGGGCGAAGCCCTGTACGGCGAGCAGGACAACAAGATCTGGAGCCTTGCAGCAGCCTACAGCCTGGAAGGTCACAAGTTCACCGTGGCCTACCAGCGCAACAGCGGTGACACCGGCTACAACTACGGTGTCGACGGTAACGGTACGGTCTTCGTAGCCAACTCCATCCAGATCTCCGACTTCGTCGGTCAGGAAGAGAAATCCTGGCAGGCTCGTTACGACCTGAACATGTCGTCCTACGGCGTCCCAGGCCTGAGCTTCATGACTCGCTATGTCTACGGTGACAACATCGAGACCGCTGCCGGCGAAGGCAAAGAGCACGAGTGGAACCTGGAGAGCAAGTACGTTCTGCAGGAAGGCCCGGCGAAAGACCTGTCCTTCCGCGTTCGCTACGCTGTCTATCGCTCCAACGAGGCGTACTCCGGCTACTCCGCCGACCTCAACGACCTGCGCCTGATCGTCGAGTACCCGCTGAGCATCCTGTAAGCCCCACGGCCTGCGGACCCCAGCACGAAAAAGCCCGGCCCTGCCGGGCTTTTTCATTTGCGTCATCCACTTACGACCGATTAGGTTTCCTGCGTCCTATACGTCACCGATTCCCCCCCGTACAATGCGGGGTCATTTCAGTTAAGCAACCGACAACGGCCTATCATGCGCACCAGTCAATATTTGCTCGCCACACAAAAAGAAACCCCTTCCGACGCGGTCGTCATCAGCCACCAGCTCATGCTGCGTGCCGGCATGATCCGCAAGCTCGCCTCCGGCCTGTACACCTGGCTGCCGATGGGCCTGCGCGTGATGCGCAAGGTCGAAGCCGTGGTTCGCGAGGAAATGAACGCCGCGGGCGCCCTGGAAGTGCTGATGCCGGCCATCCAGCCCGCCGAACTGTGGCAGGAATCCGGCCGCTGGGAACAGTACGGCCCCGAGCTGCTGCGCCTGAAGGACCGCCACAACCGCGAGTTCTGCGTCGGCCCGACCCACGAGGAAGTGATCACCGACCTGGCGCGCAACGAGCTGAGCAGCTACAAGCAGCTGCCGCTGAACATGTACCAGATCCAGACCAAGTTCCGTGACGAGATCCGCCCACGCTTCGGCCTGATGCGCGGCCGCGAGTTCATCATGAAGGACGCCTACTCGTTCCATGCCGACCAGGCTTCCCTGCAGGAAACCTACGACCGCATGCACCAGGCGTACTGCAACGTGTTCACCCGCCTGGGCCTGAACTTCCGTCCGGTGCAGGCCGATACCGGCTCCATCGGCGGCAGCTACTCCCACGAATTCCACGTGCTGGCCGAGTCCGGTGAAGACGATGTGATCTTCAGCGACAGCTCCGACTACGCCGCCAATATCGAGAAAGCCGAGGCCATTCCTCGCGAGACCGTGCGTCCCGCGCCGAGCGAAGCCCTGCGCCTGGTCGATACCCCGGACACCAAGACCATCGCCGCCCTGGTGGAAGGCTTCGGCGTGCCGATCGAACGCACCATCAAGACGCTGATCGTGCACGGCGCGGAAAAAGGCAAGCTGGTTGCCCTGGTCGTTCGTGGCGACCACGAGCTCAACGAGATCAAGGCGACCAAGCTGGCCCAGGTCGCCGAGCCGCTGGTGATGGCCAACGAAGTGGAACTGCGCGCCGCCATCGGCGCCGGCGCTGGCTCCCTCGGCCCGCTGAACCTGCCGCTGCCGTGCATCATCGACCGTTCGGTCGCCCTGATGAGCGACTTCGCCATCGGCGCCAACATCGACGACAAGCACTACTTCGGCGTGAACTGGGAACGCGACCTGCCGGTTCCGGAAGTCGCCGACCTGCGCAACGTCGTCGAAGGCGACCCGAGCCCTGACGGCCAGGGCACCCTGCAGATCAAGCGTGGCATCGAGGTCGGCCATATCTTCCAGCTCGGCACCAAGTACAGCGAAGCGCTGAAGTGCCAGGTGCTGGGCGAGAACGGCAAGCCGGTCACCCTGGCCATGGGTTGCTACGGCATCGGTGTGTCCCGTGTGGTCGCCGCCGCCATCGAGCAGAACTACGACGACAAGGGCATCATCTGGAGCGACGCCCTGGCGCCATTCCAGATCGCCCTGGTACCGCTGCGCTATGAAACCGAAGAAGTGCGCGCGGCCACCGACAAGCTCTACGCCGAACTGACCGCCGCCGGCTTCGAAGTACTGCTGGACGACCGCGACAAGAAGACCAGCCCCGGCATCAAGTTCGCCGACATGGAACTGATCGGTATCCCGCACCGCATCGTCGTCAGCGATCGCGGCCTGGCCGAAGGCAAGCTGGAGTACAAGCACCGTACCGAAAGCGAGGCCCAGTCCCTGCCGGTGGCGGACATCGTGTCGTTCCTGCAAGCCCGTATCCGTCGCTGATCGATAGCCAACGCAAGAGTAACCATGTTCAAGCGAAGTACCTTTACCTTTGGGGGCGCCGCCTTGTGCGGCGCCCTGCTCCTCAGCGGCTGCGCCAACCAGATGTCCCAGCGCAGCGAGCACGAGGAACGCATCGAGCGCAAGCTGCTCGAGCACAGCCTGCAGATCGATGTCGGGGAACCCAAGGTACTCGAGCTGCCGCAACGTCGTGTGCGCATCCATGAGCAGAAGAACTTCGAGATCACCGAGTTCGAAGTGACCCGTCGCTACGATCGCTACACGCCCTACCAACCCTGGCGGGAGATCTACGAGATTCCGCTGGGCGCGGTTGCGGTGGTGGCCGGCCTCGGCGCCAACGTGGTGAACGTGCTCACCTTTGGCAGCCTGCCCGACAGCGTGACCCAGGACTGGCTCGGCTACGGCTTCGCCGGGCTCAACCCGTTCATGAACGTGCAGTCCAACGGCCGTGCCCAGCAGAACCTGGCGGGCATCGAGGAAGTTCAGAAGGACAAGCGTCAGGAATACACCAGCGTGCCATGGGGCGAACGCCCGGTGGAGGTCAAGGTCGGCAAGGTGGTTCACGAGCTGACCACCGACCGTAACGGCATCCTGCGCCTGAACCTGCTGGACAGCCCGTTCAGCGAGCAGAACCTGACACATATCGGCACCCTGCACCTGTCGGTGGCCGACGAGGACAGCGCCGTTCGTGCCGACGCCAGCCTGCTGGTCAGCGGTACCCTGCGCAGCAAGCTGGTGGAAGCCCATGACCTGATTTTCGACGACCTCGAGGACGACGATGTCAGCCAGTGGGTGCATCGGGTCAAGCGTCTGTCCGACCTGGGCCTGGAAGAGGAAGCCAGCGAACTGGAACAGAGCCTGATCGAACTGACCCGCAACGATCCGGAACTGCAGCAGGAATTCCTGCAGTCACTGAGAAAGGACGCAGGCCGGCTGGTTGCCGATCCCGGCGCGCACTAGCACTTACGCAATTGGGGCTGCGTTGCAGCCCTTCGCGAGCAAGCTCGCTCCTACAGGATGCATTCGCAGTGGGAGCGAGCTTGCTCGCGAAGGGCCGCAACGCGGCCCCAATATCTTTCAGGACGCAGGAAACAGCTCAAGCTGCTCATGGGCCCCACGCAGATCCTGCAGTCGCACACCGATCCCCAGCAACCGAACCGGCCGACCGCCGCGGGCGAACGCCTGGCTGAGCAACTGCTGATAGCTCTGCAGATCCCGCCCTGCCCCCGCCTGTTCCAGGGTGGTCTGGCTGAAGTCGTGGAACTTGACCTTCACGAAGGGTTTGCCGGGACGGTAACTGCTGTCGATGCGGGCCATGCGGCCATTGAGGGACTCCAGCAGTTCCGGAAGTTTTTCCAGGCAACTGGCCAAATCCGGCAGATCCTGGTCGTAGGTGTTTTCCACACTGACCGATTGGCGACGACTGTCGTTCTGCACCGGTCGCTCATCGATGCCCCGGGCCAGATTGAACAACCGTTCACCGAAACCGCCGAATTCACGGACCAGGGCCAGCCGCTCCCACTGACGAAGGTCCAGGCAGGAGACGATGCCCAGGCGATGCAGCTTGTCCGCAGTCACCTTGCCAACCCCGTGCAGCTTGCTCACCGGCAGTTGCGCAACGAAATCCTCCACCTCCGCCGGGGTGATCACGAAACAGCCGTTGGGCTTGCGCCAGTCACTGGCGATCTTGGCGAGAAACTTGTTCGGCGCCACCCCGGCCGACACGGTGATATGCAGACGCTGGGCGATCTTGCGCCGGATATCCTGGGCGATCAGCGTGCCACTGCCGGAACAGCGCTGGCTTTCGCTGACATCCAGATAGGCCTCGTCCAGCGACAACGGCTCGATCAGGTCGGTGTACTCGCGAAAGACGTTGTGAATTTCCCGCGATGCTTCCTTATAAGCATCCATCCGCGGCTTGACGATCAACAGATCCGGACACAGCCCCAGGGCATGCCGCGACGACATCGCCGAGCGCACGCCAAACGCCCTCGCCTCGTAATTGCAGGTCGCTATCACCCCGCGGCGCTCCGCCGACCCGCCCACCGCCAGCGGTCGCCTGGCCAGACGCGGGTCGTCACGCATCTCGATGGCCGCGTAGAAGCAATCGCAGTCGATATGAATGATCTTGCGCTGGAGCATGGCTGACCGTTAATGCGGAAAATTCGTACGCGCAGTATCTCACCCGGCCTGAGCGACCGCATCAAACCTCTGCATAACCCCCGGATAGCACGGCCTGTGGCCTGACGCTGACCGGCAGGTCATCCTTCAGGAATGCTAAGCATTTGAAGAAAAAAGGATTTTTTAAAGCTTTCGCTTGACAGGGAAAAGCATCCCTGTAGAATTCGGTCTCACAGGCGCGGGATGGAGCAGCCTGGTAGCTCGTCGGGCTCATAACCCGAAGGTCGTCGGTTCAAATCCGGCTCCCGCAACCAGATACAAGGAAAAGGCCAATCGAAAGATTGGCCTTTTTCGTTTGCCCGCGTTTTCATCGCGACAAGTTTTTCAGGAAAATCAATAATTAAGCATTGACAGCCAGATTCAAGGCTGTAGAATGCGCACCCATCAGACGCGGGATGGAGCAGCCTGGTAGCTCGTCGGGCTCATAACCCGAAGGTCGTCGGTTCAAATCCGGCTCCCGCAACCAGATACAGAAAAAGGCCAATCGAAAGATTGGCCTTTTTCGTATGCGTTCGAAAAATCTCGCCTCCCCCTCCTGACCTCAGCGGCAATGTGAATATTGTTTAACTAACATGACCGGCACGGATTCGCCTGAACGCTAGTAATATTCAGACATTATTATTCCATAGGGATTGGTAAATTGACCGGATACTCCCGTCCTGTCGCGCACAATCCCCGAGGTGATTGATGCGCCCAACCGCTGAAACCGACATTCCCGTTACCGCCGCCCAGCCCATCGCCCCCAGCCGCCTGCGCTGGCTCGATCTGCTCAGCAAGTACCGTCAACCCATCGGCCTGGCCGTGACCCTGCTGCTGTTCGGGATTGCCCTGATCGCCTGCCGCCATCTGCTCAGCGAGCTGGATATCTATGCCCTGCACGACCAGATCCTGAGCGTGCCCGGCCCCGCGCTGGGCGGCGCCTTGCTGGCGACCGTCCTCGGCTTCATCACCCTGCTCGGCTACGAGTGGTCGGCCAGTCGCTACGCCGAGGTGAAGCTGCCCGCCGGCAGCCTGGTGATGGGCGGCTTCTGCGCTTTCGCGATCGGCAACGCCATTGGCCTGTCGCTGTTGTCCGGCGGTTCGGTGCGCTATCGCCTGTATGCCCGTCAGGGTGTCGGCGCCGCCGAAGTGGCGCGCATGACCCTGTTCGCCAGCCTGTCGCTGGGTTGCGCACTGCCACCACTGGCCGCCCTGGCCACGCTGAGCGACCTTCCCGCCGCCGCAGTGGCCCTGCGCCTGCCGGAAGGCGTGCTGGCAAGCATCGCGATTGCGGTTCTGCTGCTCGCCGCGGCCCTGGCCTATGGCCTCTACCGCCGTCGCCTGCCAGAGCAGCCGTTTGCCCATGCCCTGCTCAGCCGTGTCGGGCGCCGCACCCTGCGCCTGCCGGGCGCCAGGCTGACCTTGCTGCAGCTGGTGATCACCGCGCTGGACGTCGCCGCCGCCGCAACCGTGCTCTACCTGCTGCTGCCTGAAGCGCCGCCCTTCGGCGCCTTCCTCCTGGTGTACCTGCTGGCCCTGGCCGCTGGCGTCCTCAGCCATGTGCCGGGTGGTGTCGGGGTGTTCGAGGCGATCCTCCTGGCCGCGTTCGCCAACCAGCTCGGTGCCGCTCCGCTGGCCGCTGCGCTGCTGCTGTATCGCCTCATCTACGTGGTCCTGCCGATGCTGGTCGCCTGCGTCATCCTGCTGGCCAGCGAAGCCCGGCGCCTGCTGTTCGCCCAGCAGGCGATCAAGGTCGCCTCCGGACTCGCCGCGCCGGTACTGGCGGTGCTGGTGTTCCTGTCCGGCGTGGTCCTGCTGTTCTCCGGCGCCACGCCGGAAATCGACACTCGCCTCAAGCACCTCGGTTTCCTGATTCCCCATCGCCTGATCGACGCTTCGCACTTCGGTGCCAGCCTGATCGGCGTGCTCTGCCTGCTGCTGGCCCAGGGCCTGCGCCGGCGCCTGTCGGCGGCCTGGATCCTGACCACCATTCTTCTGCTGGTCGGCGCCCTGCTGTCCCTGCTCAAGGGCTTCGACTGGGAAGAAGCCAGCATCATGGTGTTCACCGCCAGCCTGCTGGCGGTGTTCCGGCGCTCCTTCTATCGCCCGAGCCGTCTGCTGGAGCTGCCCTTCTCACCGATCTACCTGATGGCCAGCGCCTGCGTGGTCGGCGCCTCGATCTGGCTGCTGCTGTTCGCCTACCAGGACGTGCCCTACAGCCATCAGTTGTGGTGGCAGTTCACCCTGAACGCCGACGCCCCGCGCGGGCTGCGTTCGGCCCTGGGCAGCGCGGTGCTGCTGGTGGTCGTGGCGCTGACCTGGCTGCTGCGCACGGCGCGGCCGGTGATCCACCTGCCGACGCCCGACGAACTGCAGCGTGCCAACCGCATCCTGCTGGCCTCGGAGCAGCCCGACGGGGGACTGGCCCTGACCGGCGACAAGGCCCTGCTGTTCCATCCCGACGATGATGCCTTCCTCATGTACGCCCGCCGCGGCCGCAGCCTGGTGGCGCTGTACGACCCGATCGGCCCGGCCCAGCGCCGCGCCGAGATGATCTGGCAGTTTCGCGATCTCTGCGATATCCATCACGCCCGCCCGGTGTTCTACCAGGTGCGCGCGGAGAACCTGCCGTTCTACATGGACATCGGCCTGAGCGCGATCAAGCTGGGCGAGGAAGCCCGGGTCAACCTGCTGCGCTTCGACCTGGAAGCCAAGGGCAAGGAGATGAAGGACCTGCGCTACACCTGGAATCGAGGTGGACGCGATGGCCTGAGCCTGGAGATCCACGAACCGGGTCAGGCGCCGCTGGCGGAGCTGAAAGCGATCTCCGACGCCTGGCTGAGCGGCAAGAACGTGCGCGAGAAAGGCTTCTCCCTCGGTCGCTTCAGCGAGGACTATCTGCAACACTTCCGCATCGCCCTGATCCGCTTCCAGGGTCAGCCGGTCGCCTTCGCCAACCTGCTGGAAACCCATGGTCGGGAACTGGCCAGCCTCGACCTGATGCGCGCCCATCCGGACGCGCCGAAGCTGACCATGGAATTCATGATGATCGGCCTGATCCAGCACTATAAACAGCATGGCTACGCCCGCTTCAGCCTGGGCATGGTACCGCTGTCGGGCCTGCAACCGCGGCGCGGTGCCCCGTTGACCCAGCGCCTGGGCTCGATGGTGTTCCAGCGCGGCGAGCAGCTCTACAACTTCCAGGGCCTGCGCCGCTTCAAGGACAAGTTCCAGCCTGACTGGGAACCCCGCTACATGGCCGTCCCCGCCGGACTCGATCCGCTGGTCGCACTGGCCGATACCGCCGCCCTGATCGCGGGCGGTCTTACAGGATTGGTGAAACGCTGATGATTCGACGTTACTGGTACTACCTGCTCGGCACGCTGATCGTGGCACTGCTGGCAGCCGCTGTTGGTTTCTGGGCATGGACCCGTCCCGCGCCCGCAGCCCACCTGGAGCACATCACGCTCAGCGATGGCAGCAGCCTGACCCGCGCCACCCCTGGCAGCCAGGCCAGGGCCCGGGTGGTCATCGCCTCGCCGCAGGAGCAACTGCTGAGCGACAAGCAACTGCTGGACCTGAGCCAGAGCGGTGCGGCGCAACTGGTCCAGGTGGCGCTGCCGCCCAGCGACTGCGCCCTGCAACAGCAAGCCGTGCAACTGGCCACGCAACAGCTCGAGGGCGCGCCGACGCTGGTCGCCGGCATCGGCCCCGGCGCCAACCTGGCCTGGGACTGGCTGGCAGGCCAGAAGGACGACAAGGCGCAGGCCATCTCCGTGGACTTCACCCTGGAGCGTCCGGGCTGCTCGATCGCCGCGCCCAAATCGGCGGCACACGGCCACTGGAACGTGGCCTGGAACGACAACCCGGATGACGCCAGCGCCGCCTTCGTGCGCGACCAGGCCAATGCCGAAACCAGCATCGCCGACTACGACATCCATCTGCCGCAGGTGCTCAAGGCCCAGCTGACCCACGCCCTGGTAGGCCAGGACGGCAATGCCATGAGCATTCCGGTGGTGGAAGTTCCCGCCGGCCAGACTACCGACACCGTCACCCTGTTCCTCTCCGGCGATGGCGGCTGGCGTGACCTCGACCGCGACGTCGCCGGGGAAATGGCCAAGCTCGGCTATCCAGTGGTCGGCATCGATACCCTGCGCTACTACTGGCAGCACAAGACCCCGGAACAGAGCGCCGTCGACCTGTCCGAGCTGATGCAGCACTACCGGCAGAAATGGGGCACCAAGCGCTTCGTGCTGACCGGTTACTCGTTCGGCGCCGACGTCCTGCCGGCGATCTACAACCGTCTGCCGGAAGAAGACCAGAAACGCATCGACGCAGTGATCCTGCTGGCATTCGCCCGCAGCGGCAGCTTCGAGATCGAGGTGGAGGGCTGGCTGGGCCAGGAGGGCAAGGAGGCACCGACCGGTCCGGAAATGGCCCGGATGCCGGCAGCCAAGGTACTTTGCGTGTACGGCGTGGAAGAGACCGACGAAAGTGGCTGCACCGACACCACCGCGGTGGGCGAGAAGCTCAAGCTGCCGGGCGGGCACCACTTCGACGAGAACTATCCGGCGCTGGCGCGCAAGCTGATCAGCGAGATCGAGAGCCGCCAGGGCAAGAACAGCGTCGCTGAGCAGAATTGAAGTTGGCCTGAGGGCCCCTCGCTGGCAAGCGATGAGGCCCTCGGCAGCAACCTAGATCTCGACCTGGGTCCCCAGCTCGATCACCCGGTTCAACGGCAGATTGAAGAACCGCAGGTTGCCGTTGGCATTCTTCAGCAGGAAGGCGAACAGATTCCCCCGCCAGCGCGACATTCCCTCCAGCCGTGACGAAATCACCGTCTCCCGACTGAGGAAATAGGTCGTGCGCATCGGGCTGAAATCCAGCTCGTCCAGATGACACAGGCGCAACGCCGCCGGCACGTCCGGCTCATCCATGAAGCCGAAATGCAGGAGCACGCGGAAGAAGCCATCACCATAGGCCTCCACCTCGAAACGCTCATGCTCCGGCACCCTCGGACGATCCTCACTGACCACGGTCAGCAGCACCACCTGGCTGTGCAGGACCTGGTTATGCAACAGGTTGTGCAACAGCGCGTGCGGCACCGCATCGGCCCGTGCGGTGAGGAAGATCGCCGTACCCTCGACCCGGTGCGGCGGCTGCACACGAATGCTGCCGATGAATACCGGCAACGGCAACGCACCTTCGTCGATGCGATCCACGAGGATCTGCTTGCCGCGCTTCCAGGTGCTCATCAGCACCAGCAGGACAGCCCCCGCCAGGACCGGGAAGGCCCCGCCCTGCACCACCTTGGGCAGGTTGGCGGCGAAGAACAGGCCGTCCACCAGCAGGAACCCGAGCAGGATCGGCAGCGCCAGCAGCGGTGGCCATTTCCACAGCAGCAGCATCACCGTGGCCACCAGCAGCGTGGTCATCAGCATGGTGCCGGTCACCGCCACGCCGTAGGCCGCGGCCAGGGCGCCGGAGGACTCGAAACCGATCACCAGCAGCACCACCGCCACCATCAGCGACCAGTTCACCGCGCCGATATAGATCTGTCCCTGCTCATCGCTGGAGGTGTGCTGGATCTGCATGCGCGGGATATAGCCGAGCTGGATGGCCTGGCGGGTCAGGGAGAAGGCCCCGGAAATCACCGCCTGGGAGGCGATCACCGTGGCCAGGGTGGCCAGGGCGATCAGCGGCAGCAGCGCCCAACCCGGCGCCAGCAGATAGAACGGGTTGCGCGCCGCGTCCGGGTTCTGCAGGAGCAAGGCGCCCTGGCCGAAGTAGTTGAGCACCAGCGCCGGCAGCACCAAGGCGAACCAGGCACGGGCGATCGGCTTGCGGCCGAAATGGCCCATGTCGGCGTACAGGGCCTCGGCACCGGTCAACGCCAGCACCACGGCACCGAGGATCGCCACGCCCATGCCCGGATGGACGATGAAGAAACGCACCGCCCAGACCGGGTTGAAGGCATTGAGCACTTCGGGGCTCTGCGAGATGCCATGCAGCCCCAGCAGCCCCAGGACCACGAACCAGGTGACCATCACCGGCCCGAAGAGAATGCCGATCTTCGCCGTGCCGTGCTTCTGCACCAGGAACAGCGCGACCAGCACGATCAGGGCAATGGGCACCACCCAGTGATCGATACCGTCGAAGGCCAGCTCCATCCCCTCCACCGCCGACAGCACCGAAACCGCCGGGGTAATCATGCTGTCGCCGTAGAACAGCGCCGCACCGATCAGGCCACAGACCACCATCATCGCCTTGAGCCGCGGCCGCGACGCGGCCGCGCGCGTGGCCAGCGCGGTCAGCGCCATGACCCCGCCCTCGCCCTGGTTGTCGGCGCGCAGGATGAAGGTCACGTATTTGAACGACACCACCCAGATCAACGACCAGGCGATCAGCGAGAGAATGCCCAACACACCATCATGGTTGACCGGCACCCCATAACCGCCGGTAAAGACTTCCTTCAGGGTATACAAGGGGCTGGTGCCGATATCGCCGTACACCACCCCGACAGCTGCCACCAGCAGGCCCAACGACCGCGTCGCTCCCTGCCCCGCCGAGGCTTCACTGCTTGCCTGACCCATCAACCACTCCCACGAACGAGTACCGGAAACCGGTGAATTTCGTGCCAGACGCTATGATTTTTATCGTCGGCAGAACCCTGTCGCGCCTGTCTGAAAATGACCGGGGCGCAACGCCGCGAAGCATAGCGCAGCGTTCGTCGTTTTTCTGCTGGTCAAGCAGACGATCGCTCGCTAGAATTGCGCACTTTTTGATCAGAGGCGCCTGGAAGCGCCCAGCAGGGTTGCCTTTCGTCATGTACACGGCAGCCCCTCTACACCGAGGTTAGCCATGTCCACCACCGCAACCCCCACCACGCCAAAGGTAGGATTCGTCTCGCTCGGATGCCCGAAGGCCCTGGTTGACTCCGAACGCATCCTCACCCAGTTGCGCATGGAAGGTTATGAAGTCGTGCCCACCTATCAGGACGCTGATGTGGTGGTGGTCAACACCTGTGGCTTCATCGACTCGGCCAAGGCCGAATCCCTCGAAGTGATCGGTGAAGCCATCAAGGAAAACGGCAAGGTCATCGTCACCGGCTGCATGGGCGTCGAGGAAGGCAATATCCGTGACGTGCACCCGAGCGTGCTGGCCGTCACCGGCCCGCAGCAGTACGAGCAGGTGGTCAACGCCGTACACGAAGTGGTGCCACCGCGCCAGGACCACAACCCGCTGATCGACCTGGTGCCGCCACAGGGCGTCAAGCTGACCCCACGCCACTACGCCTACCTGAAGATTTCCGAAGGCTGCAACCACAGCTGCAGCTTCTGCATCATCCCGTCGATGCGCGGCAAGCTGGTCAGCCGCCCGGTCGGCGAAGTGCTGAGCGAGGCCGAGCGCCTGGTCAAGGCCGGGGTCAAGGAAATCCTGGTGATTTCCCAGGACACCAGCGCCTATGGCGTCGACGTCAAGTACAAGACCGACTTCTGGAACGGCCGCCCGGTCAAGACCCGCATGCTGGAGCTGTGCGAAGCCCTCAGCAGCCTCGGCGCCTGGGTTCGCCTGCACTATGTCTACCCGTACCCGAACGTGGACGACGTGATTCCGCTGATGGCCGCGGGCAAGATCCTGCCGTACCTGGACATCCCGTTCCAGCACGCCAGCCCGAAAGTGCTGAAGTCGATGAAACGCCCGGCCTTCGAAGACAAGACCCTGGCGCGCATCAAGAAATGGCGCGAACAGTGCCCGGACCTGATCATCCGTTCGACCTTCATCGTCGGCTTCCCCGGCGAAACCGAGGAAGACTTCCAGTACCTGCTGGACTGGCTCAGCGAAGCCCAACTGGACCGCGTCGGCTGCTTCCAGTACTCGCCGGTCGAAGGCGCACCGGCCAATGACCTGGGCCTGGAAGAAGTCCCGGACGAGATCAAGCAGGATCGCTGGGATCGTTTCATGGCCCATCAGCAGGCCATCAGCAGCGCCCGGCTGCAACTGCGCATCGGTCGCGAAATCGAAGTACTGATCGACGAAGTCGAGGAACAGGGCTCGGTTGGCCGCAGCTTCTTCGACGCACCGGAAATCGACGGCAACGTGTTCATCGACGGCGACCACGGCTACAAGCCGGGCGACAAGGTGCGCTGCCGGGTGGTGGATGCCGACGAGTACGACCTCTGGGCCGAACCGATCTGAGATCGGCCCCGCTGAACAGCCCCGCCCCCTGGCGGGGCTTTGTTTTTATCCCCGCGCGAAATGTAGCCGGACCCGAGCCCGCCTCGGCGGTTACAATGGACGCCTTTCCCTGCACCACGGCCCTGTCATGTCCGAAACCACCCGCCTGTCCAAATGCCTTGTCGCCCAGCTCGGCTGTTCCCGCCGCGAGGCCGAACTGTATATCAGCGGAGGCTGGGTCACGGTGGACGGCCAGGTCGTCGATGAACCCCAGTTTCCGGTCGACCGGCAGACCGTCGCCCTGCTCCCTAGCGCCAGGACCGAACCGCTGGACCCCGTCACCCTGCTTCTGCACCAGGAAGCCGGGCAGAGCGCCGAGACCGGTCGCCTCGGCATGAACGCCGGCAACCTCTCGGCAGCCCACGCCGAGGGCCGGCGCGTGCTGCGCGGCCACTTCGCCCGCCTGACCTGCCTGGCCGAACTGCAGGCCGGCGCCAGCGGCCTGCAGGTGTTCAGCCAGGACTGGCGCACCGTGCGCAAGATCAACGCGGACATCCAGAAGCTCGAACAGGAATACGTGGTCGAAGTCCGCGGGGAGATCATCGGTACCGGCCTCGAGCGACTCAACCGCGGCTTCACCTGGAAGGGCCACGAACTGCCGAAGGTCAAGGCCAGTTGGCAGAACGAAACCCGCCTGCGTCTGGTGCTGAAGAATCCTCCGGCGGGGCTGGTCGAGTTGCTGTGTCGCAGCGTCGGCCTCGAAGTGGTCAGCATGCGCCGCATCCGCATCGGCGGTGTCGCCATGAGCAAACTGCCAGCCGGCCAGTGGCGCTACCTGGAAAGCAAAGAAAAATTCTGAGCCGCGCCGCGCTGGCGAGGTTCCCGATCAGGACAATCTTGATGATTCACAACGACGTACTGCGCAGCCTGCGCTACATGCTGGACATTTCCGACACCAAGATGGCGCAGATCACTCGTGCCAACGGCTTCAACGTCAACGACGCGGACATGGCCAGCTACCTGAAGAAAGACGACGATGCAGGCTTCCGCCATTGCCCGGACGAGGTCATGGCGCACTTCCTCGATGGCCTGGTGATCTTCCGCCGCGGCCGCGATGAGAGCCGTCCACCACTGCCGATCGAGCTGCCGGTGAGCAACAACATCATCCTGAAGAAACTACGAGTCGCCTTCGAACTGAAGGAAGACGACCTGCATGCCGTGCTCAAGGCCGCCAACTTCCCGGTGTCCAAGCCGGAGCTGAGCGCCCTGTTCCGCAAGGCCGACCATCACAACTACCGCCCGTGCGGCGACCAGTTGCTGCGCAACTTCCTCAAGGGGCTGACCCTGCGTATCCGGGGCTGAGCCGGACATGGAGCACAGCGTCTCGCCCGTCGGCTTCGTCCGCTCCTGCTTCAAGGAGAAGTTCGCCATCCCGCGGCAGCCACAACTGGCGCCGGCGGCGCGTGGCGTTCTGGAACTGGTCCCGCCGTTCGACACGGGCGAGGCGGTAGCCGGGCTGGAGCAGAGCAGTCATGTCTGGCTGCTGTTCCTGTTCCACCAGGCCCTGGAAGACAAGCCGCGCCTCAAGGTGCGCCCGCCGCGCCTGGGCGGCAATGCCTCGGTAGGGGTGTTCGCCACCCGAGCGACCCACCGGCCGAATGGCATCGGACAGTCCGTCGTGCGCCTGGAGAAGGTCGAACCGGGGCGCCTGCTGCTGTCGGGCATCGATCTGCTGGACGGAACGCCGGTGCTGGATATCAAGCCCTACGTGCCGTATGCCGACAGCGTCAGCGAGGCCAGCAACCAGATGGCCAGTGCGCCGCCTGAGCCGATCGCCGTGGAGTGGGGCGAAAGCGCCCTGCCCCAGGCCCATGAGCATGCACTGCGCCTGGGCGAGCCGCTGGTGGAGCTGATCGAGCAGTGCCTGGCCCAGGACCCGCGCCCGGCGTATCAGGTGCCGCCGCCGGAGCGGGTGTATGGGGTGAAGTTCTGGGATGTGCAGGTACGCTGGCACTACCCGACACCGGAGCGGATCCGCGTGCTGGAAGTGGTGGCTGAGTCACTGTAGGAGCTGGCTTGCCTGCGAAAGGACCGTGCAGCGGTCCCGGAATCGCATGAGCAGCACCATTTTGGGGACCGCTTTGCGGTCCTTTCGCAGGCAAGCCAGCTCCTACAGCGTCCGCGCTAGAACAACTTTTTGAATCTCAGGCATAAAAAAACGCAGACCAAGGTCTGCGTTTTTTGTGCTTCGCCGAAACTTACTTCTCGACGAAAGCCCGCTCGATCAGGTAGTCACCCGGCTCACGCATGCGTGCCGAGATCTTCAGGCCGAAGCTGTCCAGCACTTCGCTGGTTTCGTCCAGCATGCTCGGGCTGCCGCAGATCATCGCGCGGTCGTCCTGCGGGTTGATCGGTGGCAGGCCGATGTCGCTGAACAGCTTGCCGCTGCGCATCAGGTCGGTCAGACGGCCCTGGTTCTCGAACGGCTCGCGGGTCACGGTCGGGTAGTAGATCAGTTTGTCACGCAGCGCTTCGCCGAAGAACTCGTTCTGCGGCAGGTGCTCGGTGATGAATTCGCGGTAGGCGACTTCGTTCACGTAGCGAACACCGTGGACCAGGATCACTTTCTCGAAACGCTCATAGGTTTCCGGATCCTGGATGACGCTCATGAACGGTGCCAGGCCGGTACCGGTGCTGAGCAGGTACAGGTGCTTGCCCGGGTTCAGGTCGTCGAGGACCAGGGTGCCGGTAGGCTTCTTGCTGATGATGATCTCGTCGCCTTCCTTCAGGTGCTGCAGCTGGGAGGTCAGCGGACCGTCCGGCACCTTGATGCTGAAGAACTCCAGATGCTCTTCCCAGTTCGGGCTGGCGATGGAGTAAGCACGCATGAGCGGGCGGCCGTTGGGCTGTTGCAGGCCGATCATCACGAACTGACCGTTCTCGAAGCGCAGGCCCGGATCGCGGGTGCACTTGAAGCTGAACAGGGTGTCGTTCCAGTGATGCACACTGAGGACACGTTCGTGGTTCATGTTGCTCATGTAAGGAGGCTCCTGAGAAAAACGCAGCGCTAACCGAGAGCGCGATTGCGCGGTAGTTTAATGCGGAGGACAATATCTGTTAAATGAATTATCAAGATATGTGTTATCGGTTATATAGATATGCGATTTACACTGCGTCAACTTCAAGTCTTCGTCGCCGTCGCCCAGCACCAGAGCGTGTCGCGCGCTGCCAGCGTGCTGGCCTTGTCGCAATCGGCGGCAAGCACCTCCATCACCGAGCTGGAACGGCAATCCAGCTGCCAACTGTTCGACCGCGCCGGCAAGCGCCTGAGCCTCAATGCCCTGGGCCATCAGTTGCTGCCCCAGGCGGTGGCCCTGCTCGACCAGGCCAAGGAAATCGAGGACCTGCTCAACGGCAAGTCCGGCTTTGGCTCACTGGCGGTGGGCGCCACGCTGACCATCGGCAATTACCTGGCGACCCTGCTGATCGGCAGCTTCATGCAGGTCCACCCGGAAAGCCAGGTCAAGCTGCACGTGCAGAACACTGCGCATATCGTGCAACAAGTCGCTCACTACGAAATTGACCTGGGTCTAATCGAGGGCGACTGCAATCACCCGGACCTGGAAGTGCAGCCCTGGGTCGCCGATGAACTGGTGGTGTTCTGCGCGCCGCAACATCGGCTGGCCCAGCGCGGCCAGGCCAGTCTGGAGGAACTGACCCGCGAGGCGTGGATTCTGCGCGAAGAAGGCTCCGGGACCCGCCTGACCTTCGACCAGGCGATGCGTCATCATCGTTCGGTGCTGAATATCCGTCTGGAACTGGAGCACACCGAAGCGATCAAGCGCGCGGTGGAGTCCGGCCTCGGTATCGGCTGCATTTCCCGCCTGGCGCTGCGCGATGCCTTTCGGCGCGGCAGCCTGGTGCCGGTGGAGACGCCGGAGCTGGATCTGGCGAGGCAGTTCTTCTTCATCTGGCACAAGCAGAAATACCAGACCTCGGCCATGCGCGAATTCCTCGAACTGTGTCGGACCTTCACCGCTGGCGTGCAGCGCAGCGATGAAATCGTCCTGCCGAGCATCGCTTAAAGCAGGATCACGCCCCAGACCAGTGCCACCATGGTCAGCGCCACGAACTGCGCGGCGCTGCCCATGTCCTTGGCGTTCTTCGACAGCGGGTGGCGATCCAGGGAGATACGGTCGATCGCCGCCTCCACCGCGGAGTTCAGCAGTTCGACGATCAGGCCCAGCAGGCAGACCGCGATCAGGACCGCCCGCTCGGCGCGGCTGACGTCCAGCCAGAACGCCAGCGGGACCAGGATCACGTTGAGCAGGACCAACTGGCGAAACGCCGCTTCGCCGTTGAATGCCGCGCGCAGGCCATCAAGGGAATAACCCGCGGCATTGAAAACACGTTTGAAACCGGTCTGACCTTTGAAAGGTGACATAGCTAGCAGCCACTTCGACTCTGGAAAGCGGTGCAGACTAGTGCACCGCGGGTAAAAAAACCGTGAAGGCCAATGGCCTTATCCGGCGCCAACCGATTCGAGCTGTTGCAGGAGCAGCGCGGCCTGGGTCCGGGTACGCACCCCGAGTTTGCGGAAGATCGCCGTGACGTGGGCCTTGATGGTCGCCTCGGAGACGTTCAGCTCATAGGCGATCTGCTTGTTCAGCAGGCCTTCGCAGACCATGGTCAGCACGCGGAACTGTTGCGGCGTGAGGCTGGCCAGGCCTTCGCTGGCAGCCTTGGCTTCAGCGGAGACATCGACCTTCTCGAACGCCTGTGGCGGCCACCAGACGTCACCGTCGAGCACCTTGCGCACGGCGTCCTGGATCGATTCCAGCGGACTCGACTTGGGAATGAAGCCACTGGCCCCGAACTCCCGCGACTTGACGACGACAGACGCCTCTTCCTGGGCCGATACCATCACCACCGGGATCTGCGGGTACTGTCCACGCAGCAGCACGAGGCCGGAGAAGCCATAGGCGCCCGGCATGTTCAGATCGAGCAGCACCAGGTCCCAATCGGATTTTTCAGTGAGGCGGGTCTCCAGTTCGGCGATGCTGGCGGCTTCCACCAGACGCACGTCGGCGCCCAGCCCCAGGGTCACGGCCTGGCGCAGGGCGCTGCGGAAAAGCGGGTGGTCATCGGCAATCAGGATTTCGTATGTGGCCATCGATCTAATGATCCTGTTCTGTGCAGGTACCGGAAGCGGCCGGGACCTGGCGGAGCAACTCAAGGCGCCGGCGGCAGTGCCGGACGCCAAAAAGGCACAGCGGGGCCAGTAAATACCGCATTCAAGCCCTCGACGTGCCCGAATCGGCGCCAAGGATGCCGAGGCGGAACCGGGTGGTCAAGTTCGGTCCCGGCCCGTTCCGGCGCCGACGTCATCATTATGAAGCAAAGTGCAAGGCTTGCCCCTTGGACTATAGGAAGGGCTTGAGGCGCTGATGGACGGCATCGTCGACATCCAGCGGCAACTGGAACTTGGCGCCCAGGTAATGCGCGCTGAAGACATCCAGGTAGGCATCCAGTGCCTGCGCGGCGCGTTGATCGCCGGCCAGCTCGAGACACATGGCCGCCACCTCCGCAGTGCAGAAGTGATCGTCGCGCTTTGAGCGGCGCAGGCGATAGCGCGAGATCTGTTCCGGCTGCAGACTCAACACCGGAAAGCGATCCAGGTACGGACTCTTGCGAAACATCTTGCGTGCTTCGGTCCAGGTCGCATCGAGCAGAATGAACAACGGACGCTTGCCCGCTGCCGGCCTGACCTCGGTCACCACCCGCGAAGGCTCCACGAACTCGCCGGGAAACACGATGTAGGGCTGCCACTGCGCTTGCTCGAGCAGCGCCAGCAATGCCGGATCCACCACCGTGCGCTGCCAGCCGAAGGCGCTGATGTCGTCGATCAGATCGGCGATCAGCCAGCCGGTATTGGTCGGTTTGAGCGGCTCGGTGTCGTGCATCAGCAGGCACATGGCCGATTCGGCACTGACCCTCGGACGCCAGGCGCACAGGCAATAGTCGAAGATCACCCGGCAATCCGGGCAACGTGGAGCCCGGGAGCCGCGCGCGACGAAGGGTTTGACGCTGCGGGCCAGGCGCTCGGCGCGCAGGCGCGATACGGCGTGACTCATGACGGATTACGGCGAGAAAGAGGGAAAAGAAGCACAGCACAGGCTCGGCGGGCAGAAGGCGCGGGAGTTTACGGCACATCGCTTTGCCGTGCAGGGAAATCTCCTGCTCCACTATAATCCCCGGCTTGTAATGGTTGCGACTGACCGCGCCACGTGACGGAACACGGCGCGCGGATGCAGGTCAAAGCGCCAGTCATCGAATCTGGAGAAATGAATGCTGCGTTTCATCGCCCCCACCCTTGGCCTGCTGCTGGCCCTGCCTGTTGCCACCAATGCCGCGTCCAAGCAGGAATACGAACTGACCCAGATGCTGGAAAAGGTCGCCAGGGAAAGCAGTGCCGGTACTCCACGCGCCATCAACGAAGACATTCTCGACCAGGGCTACACGGTTCACGGACCACAGTTGATCAACCACCTGAGCGTGCGCGCCAGCCACGCGGAGCAGATGCGCTCCAACCCGGAGAAAGTCCGCGACCAGCTGGGTGCCAGCGTCTGCAGCAACAACGGCTATCGCCAACTGATGGCACGCGGCGCGGTGCTGACCTACCAGTTCACCGAATACAAGACCAACCGCCCCGTGGCCGTTCAGAACTTCAACGCCCAGAGCTGCGGTATCAACGGCAAGAAGAAAAAGTGAGTCGACCGACTTACATCAATTGACTGCTTTCGCGCCGTTGCTCCTCATCGGCGCGCAACTCGGCGACCAGCGCCTGCAGATAGCGCGAACGTCTCTCGCCGCCCTCGAGCCGACGCAGGCATTCCTCTTCAATACTCAGGTTGTTGGCCCGAGCCGCATTTTGCAGAAGTCGGAACAGCTGGCTATCGACCTCAAGACTGACACGTTGCATGAGCAACCTCCCTGTACCGGTATCGCTACTACTCAGTTAACCAGACCGTCATCACTATTGGATCCGATCTGACGAGCGGCGTGCCAGAGCGTCCGAAAGCGAATAAAACGATCGATTGTCATGACGTTGTGCGCACATGTGCAACGAAGCGCAAATACACGGCAGGGTCTAGATTGATTACAAAGACCTTTCATTTTCCGGACAGAACTAAGGAGGCTGTCCGCGACCATTGCGTGTGATACGAATACATCCCGAAAAGCACAATACAAGGGATCCAGATCATCACTGCGACGAGACCTTCATCAGGTCTACTGCAACGTCCGGGGCTATCCTCCCGGGCCTGCGCAGCCAGCGACTCAAGCAGGGTCGCGGCCAGGTCTGCGATCCTGACCTGGTCTGAGGTTTTGCTGCAGAAAGGAGATGTCTTTAATGCCTTACCTACCCAATGAGCTACTCGCCAGCCATTTCAAGAACCAGGGTATCGACCTCGAACACATCGACCGGCAACTTGGCCTGGTCGCCGCCAACAGCCCCAACCTTCCGCTCTACCGGGACATGATGCTCACCGTCCTGCGCATGGCCCATGACGACAGCAACCGCTGGAATGCCAAGATCACCCTGCAGGCCCTACGCGAGCTCGATCACGCCTTTCGCGTGATGGAACAGTACAGAGGTCGACGCAAGGTCACCGTGTTCGGCTCGGCACGAACGCCGGTCGAACATCCGATGTATGCCCTCGCCCGCGAACTCGGCGCCACCCTCGCCCGCTCCGGGCTGATGGTGATCACCGGTGCCGGCGGCGGCATCATGGCCGCCGCCCATGAGGGTGCCGGCGTCGACAACAGCCTGGGTTTCAACATCACCCTGCCCTTCGAGCAGCACGCCAACGCCACGGTCGATGGCACCGACAAACTGTTGCCGTTCCACTTCTTCTTCATTCGCAAGCTGTTCTTCGTCAAGGAAGCCGACGCCCTGGTGCTCTGCCCGGGTGGCTTCGGCACCCTGGACGAAGCCCTGGAGGTCCTGACCCTGATCCAGACCGGCAAGAGCCCGCTGGTCCCGGTGGTGCTTCTGGACGCACCGGGCGGCAGCTTCTGGCAGGACGCATTGAACTTCATCACCCGGCAACTGGAAGAAAACCGCTACATCCTGCCCAGCGACATGAAGCTGCTGCGCCTGGTACACAGCGCCGATGAGGCCGTTGCGGAGATCAACCAGTTCTACGGCAACTACCACTCCAGCCGCTGGCTGAAAAACCAGTTCGTGATTCGTATGCAACACCCGTTGAGCGATGCGGCGTTGCTCGACATGCAGGATGTCTTCGCAGATCTGCGCCTGAGCGGCCACTTCGTCCAGCATGCCTATTCCGGCGAAGACCAGGACGATGTCCAGTTCAGCCATCTGCATCGACTGGTGTTTGCCTTCAATGGCCGTGATCAGGGCCGCCTGCGGGAGCTGGTGGACTTCATCAACCTGGTGGAGAACTGGACAACGACCCAGCCCTCCCCGCAAGTACCCCAACGCACACGGGAGCCGCTCAAGGTCACCTGAGCGCGATCAGTCGTCCAGGCATCGGCCGCTCAACAAGCGGCCGACCTTGTCCATCGAATAACCGCGGTAGACCAGGAAACGGGTTTGCTTGGCACGCTCGCGAGGATCGCCAGGCAATTGCCCGGCGAACTTGCGTCGCCAGACATCCGCCAGTTGCTCCTGCCAGTCGATATCGGCTTCACGCAGGGCCTGTTCCACCTCACCGCGGGGCAAGCCACGCTGGGTCAGTTCCTCGCGGATACGCGCAGGGCCATACCCCGAACGCGCGCGGGAGCTGATGTAGCTTTCCAGGTAACGGGCTTCGCTCAGCAGCCCCTCGTCCGCCAGGCGGTCGAGTTCGTGCTCGATCATTTCAGGAGAGGCGCCGCGCTGACGCAACTTGCGCGTCAGCTCGGCACGACCGTGCTCGCGGCGTGCGAGCAGGTCCATGGCTGTCCGCCTTACGGCGACGGGGGTGTCGAGTATGACGGACATGGTGGGATCAGAAGTCGGCGTCAGCGTCGGCCAGGTCTTCAGCGGACTCGTTGGCCGCAGCAGCTTTGCCAGCCGCGTCGACTGCGCCCGCGGTCAGCAGTTTCTCTCGAATCTGCTTCTCCAGGGTCTCGGCGATTTCCGGGTTCTCGGCGAGGAACTTGGCCGAGTTGGCCTTGCCCTGACCGATCTTGCTGCCTTGGTAGCTGTACCAGGCGCCGGATTTTTCCAGCAGGCCGTGCAGCACGCCCAGGTCGATGATCTCGCCGTTGCGATAGATACCCTTGCCGTAGAGGATCTGGAACTCGGCCTGACGGAACGGAGGCGCGACCTTGTTCTTGACGATCTTGACGCGGGTTTCGCTGCCGACCACTTCGTCGCCTTCCTTCACCGCGCCGGTACGACGGATATCCAGACGAACCGAAGCGTAGAACTTCAGGGCGTTACCACCGGTGGTGGTTTCCGGGCTGCCGAACATCACGCCGATCTTCATGCGGATCTGGTTGATGAAGATGACCAGGCAATTGGCGTTCTTGATGTTGCCGGTGATCTTGCGCAGGGCCTGGGACATCAGGCGGGCCTGCAGGCCCACGTGCATGTCGCCCATTTCGCCTTCGATCTCGGCCTTCGGTACCAGCGCCGCCACGGAGTCGACGATGATCACGTCGACAGCGTTGGAGCGGACCAGCATGTCGGTGATTTCCAGGGCCTGCTCACCGGTATCCGGCTGCGAGACCAGCAGGTCGTCGACGTTCACGCCCAGCTTGCCGGCGTACTCGGGATCCAGCGCGTGCTCGGCGTCGACGAAGGCGCAGGTGGCGCCCATTTTCTGTGCCTGGGCGATCACCGACAGGGTCAGGGTGGTTTTACCGGACGACTCCGGACCATAGATCTCGACGATACGGCCCTTTGGCAGGCCGCCGATGCCGAGGGCGATGTCCAGGCCCAGCGAGCCGGTGGAGATGGCCGGGATAGCCTGGCGCTCATGGTCGCCCATGCGCATGACCGCGCCTTTACCGAATTGACGTTCGATCTGACCCAGGGCCGCAGCCAAGGCACGCTTCTTGTTGTCGTCCATTGAAGTCCTCACGTAATCGATAGGGCCTGACGGCCAGAAACAACTGTATAAGTACCCAGTATTATTCCACAGGGAATTGCTTCCGCCTACCCCCGATTCGTGAATTACTCCGCACCAAGCTGTAACAAGCCCTCTAGCGCGGCGATCACCGTTTGTCGGCGCACGCTCTCGCGGTCGCCCTCGAAGTGCCGGCACTCGCTGCTGACCCGGACGCCGTCGCCCCAGGCCAGCCAGACGGTGCCCACCGGCTTGGCCGGCGAACCGCCATCGGGCCCGGCGACGCCGCTCACCGCCACGGCGAAACGCGCTCCGCTGGCGCGCTGAGCGCCGCGCACCATGGCCTCGACCACGTCCTGGCTGACCGCGCCGACCTGGCCGAACAACCCTTCCGGCACCTGCAACTGGCGGGTCTTCTGCGCGTTGGAATAGGTCACGTAGCCGGCCTCGAACCAGGCCGAGCTGCCGGGGATGCGGGTGATGGCCTCGGCGATGCCGCCGCCGGTGCAGGACTCGGCAGTGGTCACTTGGGCATTGAAACGACGCAGATGTTCCCCCAGCCGGGCGGAAAGTGCAGTGATCGGGTCCATGGCAGGCTCCTTGGAAAAACTGCCGCCTACCCTACACCACTCAGAAGCGCAGTGCGCGGACATAGGCCTGGCAGGCGCGCAGGGCGATCAGTCCCTGGTCGCCGTCGTTGACGATGGCGACAATTCGTCGAGCATGCGCCGGGTCAAGTCGGGCTCGCGGGGGGTCATGAACCACGCCGCCGCCGGCGCTGGCGGCAGGCACGACGGGAATGGAGGCGTCACTGGCGAGGAGGACTGACAGCCGCAGGTCAGCAGTAGCCAGCCGGTCACGCAGACGAGCTTGAGCCTGTTGAGCATCGATGAGCTCCTGGTAATGGGTTTGATCGACGCTGTGCAGACGTTGCTCCAGCGCCAGGCGACGCTGGCGTTCGTCCTGCAACTGCGCCGTGGTCGCCTGCGCCAGCAACTGGCGCTCGCGGGCATGGGCTTGCTCACGCTGCGCTGCCTGCTGGCCATGACGCCACTCCTGGACCTGCCAGGTCAGCGCGCAGGCCGCCAGGATCAGCAGCGCCAGGGCGACGATCCGTGCGCCGCTCAACACAGCACCTCGCGCGCCCGGGCCCAGAGTCTCAGGCGATCCTCGAGGCCGTTCAGGCCGCCGTTGATGTGCCGGGTGATGCGGTTGAACTCACCGCGATCGGCCAGTTGGTTGAGCCCCCGCGAATGCCAGAACCAGGCCGCCGATTCGGTGGCCCACTGCGGCTCTTCGAGCATCTGCGGGCGCTCCAGCAGGCGCTCGTCCTCGAACAGCGCCATGCTGCAGGCGCGGTAGTTGTTGCGCCCGGTGATCTGGATCAGGCCACGGCCGCAATAGCGCTGGCCATCACCGTCGGCTTCCGGGGTATTGCCCAGGCGCACGGCGAGGTTGCCGGTGTCGTAGCGCGCCAGGTACTGCGCGGAACCCAGCTCCTTCACATAGCGCAACTGCCCCGATTCGTGACCGATCTGGGCGAGGAAGGCCGCCACGCGCCGCGGCGTGTCGATCGACCAGTGGGCCATGGCGGCATTCAGCGGCATAACGAAAACGCCCGCGGTAGCGCGGGCGTCGGGATAGATGCGAAACAATTCGGCTTCTGTCAGATTCATTTCCGGCCCTCGCTCTGCTCGGCCTTGAGCGGTTTGGTTTGCTTGGCTTTGCGCGTCTTCGCCGTGGACTTGCCCTGGTTGGTGCCATTGCACTGCACGGTGGTGTCCCAGCCGCTGTTGGTGAAGGTCTGGGTGACGCTCTCGATGAGGTAGTCGCCATCGAGACCATCCTTGAAGCCCTGCACGCGCAACATGCGCTCGGCGAACAGGTCGGTGCGCCCGGCCATTTCCAGGTGCACCGTGGCGGTGCTGCGCTTGAACGCCTCCAGGCGTGCCGTGGCGGCCTGCTCGGCGGCGGACTTGTTGGGGTAGATATGGCGGTCGGTGAACACTGCGCTGACATCGTCGGGCTTGTTCTGGTTCTCCTTCTCGACCGTTTTCTGCTGCCCCGTCGCCGGGTCTTGATGGCGGGTCTGCACCGCCTTGACGGTGGCCCGGTCCTGCAGATGAAACTTCCAGCGCCGGACATCGCTGATGGCCACACTGACCACCCCCAGGTCCTTGCCACTGGCGCTCTTGCCGCCCTGGCGCGGCAGCACCAGCAGCGCGCCATCGCCGATCTTGGCGGTACAACCGTACTGCTGGGCGATGCGGGTCAGGAAGTTGAAATCCGATTCGTCGCGCTGATCGACCCGCGCAATCACCGTGGTCACCGGACACTGCGGCTGCCAGCCATTGCGCGCGGCGATATCGCGGACGATCCGTTGCAGCGGCACGTTCTCCCAGCTGCCGCTGCGGATGGTCTTGCCGGTACCGCGCATGTCCGCGGCCTTGCCGCGAATCTCCAGGGTCGAGGCCGGCCCGGAGATATCGATCTGGTCGACCGTGTAGCGTCCCAGGCGCGTCAGCTCCTGCCCGGCGTAACCGAGGTAGACCTCCAGTTGCGCACCGCGTTTTGGCAAGGCCAGGGCACTGTCGCGATCGTCGAGCTTGAGTTCGAAATCATCGGACTCCATGCCGGTCTTGTCGGTCGTGCGCAACAGCAGCAGGCGGTCGTTGATCAGCGCGGTGATGTCCTTGCTGTCGGCGACGATACGAAACACAGGTTGCATGTTCAGGCTCCAGAAAAGACAGGCCCCGCACAAGGCGGGGCCTGTTGCTGCGAATGGCTCAGTCCCACAGCAGGACCGTGGGGTCGGTGACCGCGGACAATGCCGGCAGCCTGATCAGCACTCCCGCGCGAAACGGCTGGACCTCGTCGGCCAGCCCCTGGTTGGCATCCAGCACCGTCTCGACACTGCCACGCAGATGCCCGTAGTAGTGCTGGCAGAGGGTATCGAGCAGATCTCCTTCAGACGTTCTGCATGTCGTCGCCATAGCTCACGAACTCCAGTGTGAAAGCTTGCTTTTGCGGAACGCCACCCGCCATCAGGGGTTCCTGGGTCTCGCTGACACTGACCAGACACCAGTTGCCGAGGATCTCCCCGTAACCGGTGGTCAGGCTCAGCGGTTGCAGTTGCTGGCCGATGCTGCGCAGGCGCTGCAACTGACCCAGCCCGCCCTTGAAGGAAGGGAAGATCGCGCCCTCCAGGGTGATCTTGTCCTCGCCCATGGCGACGGCCTGCTGCGCCTTGCTGCGCGACAGGCGCTCCTGGCCGGCCCAAGTGAATGCCTTGGTGCGCTTGAACTGGTTGAACGCCGCGGTATCGAGGTTGAAGTAGAAGGCTTCCGCCCCGGTTCGCAGGGGTTGCATGATCAGCAGGTGGGGGAAGGGTTTGATCGCCTCCTCCGCCGGCGTGACCTGCGGGGCGAAGGCGCCGGTCGGCAGGATCGCGCCCAGGGATGGACTGATCTTGCCGGCCACCCGGTTGATCGCGGTCGCGGCCTTGGCCGCCTGTTCCGAGAACGATTCCAGGCGGCGTTCGACCTCGCCGACCACACTGACCGCCTGGTTGTAGCGCGCGGCCACCATCCCCACCGTCGACTGCGCCACCTCGATGGCGCGCATCGTGCGCTGCAGTTTCTTGCCGATGGCTTCGCCCACGAAGGGCAGGTTTTCCAGCTCGGTGGCGGCACCGGTGACATCGCTGACGGCGCCATTCAAGGGCCCCAGCATGTCATCGGCACTGCGCCGCCCGGCCTCACCCGCCGCGACCAGCGAACGCAGGCCGGATTGCAGTTGTTCCATGTAGGCCATGGGATCTCCTTATGCGACGTAGGTGGCGGCCGGGCTGTCCCACATCTGGTTGCCGCGGTTCGCCTGGGCGGCCAGATCGGTGAACATCCGCTGGATCGCAGGCGCCAGCTGACTGACCAGTTCGTCGGGATTGGTGATGTTGCCCTGGACGGTGATGGGGATGCTGGGCGAGATCGTGAAGTATTGCGGTGCAGGAGGAACGGCCACGGCGGGCTGGACATCCCTGCTCGGCGGCATGAACACATTGCTCGCGGCAGAAGCGGTGAGTGGCGCAGGCACAGGCTGAACGTACTCGCCTGGCAGCATGCCCGCCACCGATACAATCTGTTGATTCAGGCTGTTTCCGACAACGGGTGTCGTGGCAACCGGAGCGGCAGCCGCTGGCGAAGACGAGACTGAAGACAAACGCTCCGGCGGCTTGTCACTGCTTCCAAAGAGAAACCTCCCCAGCTGTCCACCAAGATCCTCACCCGCCATGCCGCCGAGAGAGGATCCCAGCATTCCGCCTATCGCCGCTCCCACTCCGGGAATCGGAATCAGGACCGAACCAATCGCTGCGCCAACCACGCCTCCCACTACTGAACCGCCAAGATTTCCTGCAGCGGCGCCATAACCTTCGGCTTTTTCCTCGACGGTGCCAGCACGCTGGAAAGTGTCCAGCGCAGTCATGCCGGCATCGAGATACCGGGCACCTGGGATGAATCTGGTGAAGGACGTCAGTTTGGTAACCATTCCGGCGGCGCGACTCCATGCGCCTGCGGTAGAGCCAAGACTCAACGAAGGTCCTCCGCCGCCCGCAAAGCTGGAAGAGAACGGTGATGAAAATCCTCCATGCACAGTCGAATTTCCCGAAGCGCCGGAAACCCGATTCGAACTCACCGAATCGCGGGGTGCGTTTCGAGTGCTGCCTTCCTCCGGCAGTTGTCCTGCGCGATTCCGAGCAGCGTCCTGATGTCGTTCAACTCTCGTCCGCCGACGGTTCCTGCGTTTTTCGGTCGGCCCATCATTTCGGCCTTGAGGGCCTTTGTTGGGCCAGTTGAGCACGACGACCCTGGTCGGCTTGAGGGCTCGTCCCTGCTGATCCACAGCAGAACCCTGACTTTCCTTGCGATTCACCGCCACGGTACCCGTTTCACGTGTACTGGATGGCGGCGCGCCATGCCCTTCCCGTTCAGCCCCACGCTGAACGGATTGGCCTGTCTTCTGAGGACGGGGTTCTGGCCAACTCACCACGGAGACATCTATGGGCTCGCGACCACTTCCTTTGGCAAGCGGCTTGCCAGGCGGTTCCTTGCCACCGTCCGGCGCGAAGTTCTTCGGCCAGTTGACGACGAATACCTTCGACTCGAGATTCGCCCCTGACGGCCCGGTTGCTGCTGGACCAGGCTGTTCCTCAACGCCCAGTAGCCTGGAGCCGACACGCTTCAACCACGACGAGCGGCCATTCTGCGTCTCGCTACTCCCTCGGGTGAATACCGCCTTGCCGGCACTCAGCAACTCCTTGCCAGCACGAATCGCCCCGAATGCGGAAACCACAGCGGTGGCCGTAAGCGCGAGCGTTCCCAGCACAGTCACCAGGGGAGAGCCCGCCTTCACCAGGTCGCCAAGCAAATTGGCGGATACGGTCACCCCCCTCATCAGAAGATCAGTAACCGGGCTCAGGGCATCCCCGATATTGATGGAAAGCCTGGAAAAAGCCGCCCCCATCTCGTTGTAGATCTGCGCCGACTCATCCCGGCGAGAGTTCAGATCGCTACTCATGTAGTCGATGCCGGAAATCCTCTCCAGGCTCGGTAAATCACCCTGGGTGATCTGGTGTTCGACATCGCTCGTCACCTGGACGGCGCTACCCAGTTTCGCGCCACGCGCCTGCAGCATCTGCGCCGCAAGCACTACATTGGTTGCCCCGACCTTCTCTTGCGCGGCCATTGCGGCGATCAAGCGCGGCATCATCTGCGAGACATCGCCGATGCCGACACTCCCCGTCTTGGCTTGAGAAATCATCGCGTTGAGCACGCTACCGATCTCGCCATCCTTGACGCCGCCAACGGACATACTTCGGATCAATACAGCCGTGTCCTGCGCACTCACGCCCTGCCCAACGGAGAATTGGGCGGCGATTGGCGCAAAATCCAGCGATTGCTTCAGGTCCAGGCCCGAGTTGAGCAGTTCTCGAATGAGTCCGGCCGCTTCAGCCTTGCCCATTCCAGTGCTGCCGGACAACTCGTCGACCTTCGCGGAAATTTCCTTGCGACGATCACCCCTGTCATCCGGATCGTTCTCGCCCTTGATCGCGATATCAGCGACGATTTCACGATAGGACGCACTCTGCATCACCGTCTGCCCAGCCGCTTGCAGCACCGTATTCGATGCTCCGATCACGGAGGCGCCATGATCGGCCAGCCCGCCACCGTCTGCCGGCAACTTCGCCGACTGCATGGCCTTGCCGAGGTTCTGATACAGCGTGGTCAGCTTGCCGACCGCGACAATCTGGTTGGTCAGATTGCCGTAGATGCTGGTCAGGGCACCCAGCCATTCCCGGCCGCCTTGTGCAGCGCGTTCCTGTGCGGCCTTGTAAGCGATGCCCAGACGAACCACTTCCTGACTGGTGAGTATCAGCACATCACCAATCATCTGTCCTTGCGTAATCAACTGACCGACAGGATTTTCCGCCACCAGGCCGGAACCCAGGGTAAAAGCTGTCGAGCTTCCAGTACTCGTGTTCGTTGCCTGTTCGCCCGCCATGTCATCCTCCTGCGCGCAAACCCGGCTCAATCGGTGAGCCACCAGACCATGTCGGAGTACGACATGGTCATGATCTCGGCGGCAGAGAAGTTCAGCTCCTTGGCGAGCCGCTTCGCTGCCGCTTTCTGACGCGAGGGGTCAAAGCTCGTCGTCTTGCACCAGGCGAAAATATCCGGCCTGCAGACGGCTGTAGTCCTTGAGACTGAGTCCTTCCAGGTCCGTGATACCGACTTCGGCCAGGGAGGCGAACAGATTCAGCTCGCGCTGTTCATCGTCGCCGCCACCGGACTGCGCGGCACGCAGGTCGCGGACGGTCGGGGCGCGCAGCGCCAGGCTGTCGACCTGCACGCCGTTGGCCTCGGTGGGGCGGCTGAGCCTGACCACCACGCGCTCGGTGCTGACGGTCATCCAGGCGGGTACTTTCGTTGCTTGCGTCATACGAGCTTGTTCCTTGTGTCAGAGGCCGAGGGCGGTGCGCTGGGCGATGAGCTGGTCGACGCCGTTGATCACCCGCTTCATGCCCAGCGGATCGATCTCGTACATCAGCCGGCCATCGATCTCCAGCTTGTAGTAGGTCAGGGAGACGGTGTGCTTGACCGAGCTTTCGCTCGGCGTCTTCCACTCGCCCATTTCCACCGCGGTCAGCGCGCCGCGCAGGGTAACGATGACCGGCGTGATCTTGCCTTTCAGGCCTTTGAAGGCACCGCGGAAGACGCCGTTGAACGCCGAGTTGTCGGCCAGGCCGAAGAACTTCAGCGACTCCGGACGCACGCCGGCGGTGGCGAACTCGGCGGTGATCTTTTCCATGCCCTGGTCGATCTCGACCGGGACATCCATGCCGCCGAAGCGCTGCTCGGCAGCTTTCATGGTGAGTTTCGGCAGGGTCAGACTGGAGACGTTGCCCTGGAAGCTGACGCCATCGACGAACAGGTTCAGGTTGGCGAGGGTTTCGGGAATCATTGCCATGTGTTGTTGCTCCTTAAGCGGCCTGGTCGAGGACTTCGGTCAACCACTGGTTGGTGACCTCGACACGGAAGTTGGGGTTTTCAGCGGGGGGTACGTCGGTGAAGCGGATGTTCCAGTAGACCTTGCCCTGCTCCAGCTGGCTGGCGGTGTTGAGCTCGGTGTCGGCGTACACCTCGAAGTTGATGATCGCGCCCTGCGCCTTGAGGTCGCGCATGAAGTTCTCCAGGCCCTCGGTCACGTCCTTGACGTAGGTCGCGGTGATCGAACGGTCGACGGCCCACTTGTGGCCGTAGAGGATCGCGTCCATGACGATGTCCATGGTCCGCACGCGGGTGACGAAAGCCCATTTCGGATCGCTGGACAGCGTGCGGTTGCCCCACAGGCGGAAGCCGTCGTCACGGATGATGGTGGTGATGTTGGCGTTGTTCAGCAGGTTGGCGCGGCAGCTTGCATCGCCGTCGAGGAACTCCACCGCGCGGGTGGTGCCGGTGATGCCGACGAATTCCTTGTTCGACGGGGACGCCCAGAAGCCGTACTCGCTGTCGGTCCAGGCGAACAGGCCGGCGACCCAGGCCGAGGCCGGGGCATCGACGGTGGCGTCGGCGCCGGTGTCCCAGTACTTCACACCCGGGTCGACCATGAACGCACGCTTGGCACCGAAGTTTTCCGCGTAGGCCAGGGCGGCTTCGTCGGTGCTGTTCGGGCCGTCGATGATGGCCAGGCCACGCAGCTTGTCGGCCAGGGCCACCAGGGCGGTGCCGACTGCCTGGGTGGCGCTGTGTTTCGGGGTCACCAGCAGGCGTGGCTGGGCGTTGAAACGGCTCTTGCCGTCGAGCAGGGCCTGCAGGCCGGTGCGCTTGCCGTCGGCTTCGACGCTGCCGATGATCGCCGAGGTCTGCTCGGCGGCGTCGGTCAGCTTGGCCACGCCGCAGGCGACGATGACCGCCCTGGCCCGGGCAAAGACGGCCTGGCAGGCCTTGGTGATCGCGGCTTCGGCACCGAACGCGGCGATGGCTTCACGCTCGCTGGTGATCAGCACCAGGTCGTTGGCCTTGGCCGTGACGGTCGGACCTTCGGTGAAGGTATCGACCAGGCCGATGATGGACGAAGACGGCAGTGCGATGCTGCGGGCGCCGGTGTCGACGTTGGTTACGGTAACGCCGTGGAAGAATCCACTCATGGGTATGTCTCCAGAAATGAGAAGGCCCCGTCAGTGCGGGGCCGTTCAGGGGGGGTTGCGGGAAAGAAAAAGCCCCGGCGGTGCGGGGCTTTCAGTCGAAGTATTCGGCGAGCCATTCAGGCTGCACCGGGCGCTGCTCACTGACGGGAAAGACGCTGGATTGTGGCCAATCACGCAATTGCTGGAGATAAACCAGCAGCTCGCTGAAGCGTTCACTACTCAATGTCGTTTCGATATGCAATTCCAACTGGTCGCGGTGACGCTCACGCAACCAGCGCAGGCGTTCGATCTGACCGTCACGCCAATGTCGCTCAGCGGATTGAATGTCCGCTGCTGCAGGTTGCCACTCTACAAACTCCGTAGAAGGGGCTCCGGCTTCAAGCATGTCGAGGATCTGCGCATACACATGTGGAGTCTCGTTTTCCGTGGCGTGAAACGGGTAGCCATTGAAGTTGACCACGAAACTGCCGTCTGCCTTGCACTGGATGTCCTTGATCGAATCGAACGACTGTCCAGTTGCTTGCAGGTTGGACTCTTGAGTTGCAGATGCGGCCATTACTGGACCCTCCAAGCAAAACCGTGGAAATGGCCAGTCAAGGCCGTGCCGCCTGCGGCGATGCCGGCCTGCGCCCCCGTGGCCCCCCCGGTAGGGTTATAAAACGTGATGTGGAAGACCCAGGTACCGCCCGCGGGCAAGACCGTACTGTCGCCCAAGTTGATCCACGTTCCGGCCATAGGCTTGAGGAACGTTCCTTCCGTGTGGCAAGCGTAGCCATTGGAGAGCACCTGACCGGCGTCCAGCGAGGCATACTGGGCGGCATGATTGCGCAGGTACAGTGTGTTGGAACCACCTTTGTGGGAGAGCAGTACAGCACTGTTGTTAGTGGTCAGTGTCGCGCTGATCCAGGCGGTGTCAGAAGCGGGGTTATGAAGGACCAGCCCTGCCTGCGTGTTGGTTTGATTGGAGTCATGGATAGTCAGCCTACCGTTGAGCTCTCCACCCGCCAGGTCGAGCTTGTTCGCGACGAGGTTGCTCACCTCGGCTTTGGTGTAGGCGTTCTGGATGCCATATCCATCGAGAGTGGTGGCCCTGGGCGCTTTGCCTGCGAGGCTGTTCTGCACAGTAGCAGCAAAGTTTCCATCCCCACCTAGAGCCAGCGCGAGCTTCTGAAGGGTATCGAAACCCGAACCGACACCGCCACGCAACGCTGTTATTGCATTGTTCACCGTGACGTTGGTCTGCGCCTGAGTGTATGCATCGACAATGCCGTAACCCGCTAGGGTCGACGCTTTGTCTGCCTTGCCTGTCAACTCAGTATCGCCAGAAAGCAGCATGTTTTTGCCGTTCCACGCTGGTCGGCCACTGGCATTCATCCCCAATGCCCCAGAGGTGATACCGCCCCAATGGAACATGATACGCGGCGCATAAGCGAAACTGGTGTTGGATGTCCCGACCAGTTGCGCTTCACGAATTTCCAATGCACCACCGACGCCACTGCCTTCATCACCGCCCATAGTGGCGGAGTACAACGCCGGGCGTTGATTGCTCGGTGGACCGACCCGAAGCGCATCGGTGATGCCATATCCACCCAACGTAGTGGACTTGGCTGCCTTACCCGCCAGGGCACTGGTCATTGTGGCGGCGAAGTTCGGGTCATTGCCCAGCGCTGCGGCCAGTTCGTTGAGAGTATCGAGGGCCGCTGGCGATGAACCGACCAGACCCGCGATGGCATCCATGACGAACTTGGTATTTGCCACCTGGTCGGTGGACGTACCGCTTGCCACGCTGGGGACTCGTGGTATGCCGGTGAAAACGGGGCTTGCCAGATTCGCTTTCAGCGCCGGATTGAAGTTCCCGTCATGCCAGAACGCTCGCCATTCTCCGGGAGTACCATCGCCCAGGACATACCTCGCGCCATACCAATCCGATGTGATGCATCCGACGAGGTCGATGGCATACTGACCCGTCGGATACTTGATGTGCATGCCGACACCATATGGAATGGCTGGCGGCTTATCCAATGCGAGGTTTGCAACGCTGATGAACTGCGTGGAGTCCAGGTCGGTGATTTTCCCTCGCACGAAGCCAGGCGAGGTCATTAACCCGCCTGTTCCCTTCGGCATCGCGTCGGTGATGCCATACCCGGCCAGGGTAGTAGGATTGAATCCCTGCTGAACGATCCCCCTCTCATTGACTTTTACCTGCGTATAGGTGCCAGCAGTCTTGTTGGGCGGCAGGACATTCAGGATCGAATTGTCGACATAGTCCCGTGTCGCCAGCACCACCGCCGGATCGATCTTCAACTGCACATTGGCACTGCTGGTCACCACCAGGTTGAGACGCACCACCTGGGTCTTGCCGGTACCTTGCGCCAGCAGCGGCTTGTAGCTCGGTGCACAGTTGGCCACCGCGACAAGATCGCCGGCTGTGTCGTACAGGCCGATCTCCCGGATCCACCACCCACCGACATCCGGAGGAATCACCTGCTCGGCAATGATGATGCTGGAGTCCTTGGGATCGACCGTAAGCTGGTTCAACGGCGCCCGACGGCGTTCATTGATCAACCGGGTCTGGGTGCGCGAAGGCACCGGATCAGTATTGTTGGCGTCGCCCACACCCATCTGGGCGAAGGTCCAGGGCACGCCCAAGGCGTTCGCGTTGGCCTGCTTGGCCTCCCCCACCGCGGTGAGGATCGCGAAGAACTGGCTGTTCTGGTCAGTCATGAGTAAACGTCCAGGGTTTCGATTTGATGGTCATGGCCTCTGCGGCCAAGGTTGCCGCGCACCTCGATGTCACGTGAGGCGGGCGGATAGATGTCGATTTCGTCGCCTTCGCTCAGGCCCAGGCCGACACGCAGGTAGCCCTTGGTGTCGAGGGTGATGGCGAGGCCGATCATGTGCCGGCTGACCGGTCGGGCATCGTCGATCAGCGCGGTGAGCTCTTCATAGGTCTCCTCGCTGATGCCCGACTCGGACACGCCGATCTTCAGGGCGAAGGTGCCCGGCACGCCTGGCGGCACGGTGTTGAACCATTCGGCGACTTCGATCAGGTAGCCGAACGGCTCGACCACCCGGCGCAACGCGCCAAGGGTGCCCTTGCGCGCATGGACCTGGAACGAGCCACGGATCACCGCGCGCTTGACCGCATCCGGCCAGCTCTCGTCCCAGCGGTCCACCGACCAGGCCAGCGCCAGCTGGTGCAACAGGTGCGACGGACAGGTGTCGGGGTTGTACAGGGTGCGCAGCGGAATCTGCGGAACATCCGCCGAGGCGGCCTCCACAGCCCGTTCCAGCAAGGTGCTGTTCAGTGGCAGGAGGCTGGTCATGTCAGCCTCCCAGGGTCACGTCGAAGCCGTCGCACCAGGCGGCCTGGCCCTTGCTCGGACGGATGTCCTGCCAGTCGCGCAGCTCGACCCGGGTGACCCCGCTGATATGCAATTGCGCGTCGATACCCGAGCGCGCCACTTCCACACCGAGACGACGACGCGGGTTGATCCAGGCCTGCAAGCGGCGCCGACATTCCGTCAGGGTCGCTTCGGTTTCCGGACCGTTGCCCGTCATGTGCAGCACCGCGTCGATGCGATACGGCAGGATCTCGGCGCTGCGCACGCTCAGGCGATCGGCCACCGGTCGCACCTCGTCGTCGTTCAGGTAGGCCGCGACCTGCGCCAGCAGTTCGGCACTGGCCACGCCCCTGCCGTCGACGCCCAGCACCGTGACATCCACCACCGCCGGCGACGGACTTTCCGCCGTCGCATCGGCGACCTGGCCGGAGGCATTGCGGGCATGCAGGATGTAGCTGTTGCGCGGCCCCGCCGTGGTCAGTCCTTCGTAGACCAGCTCGATGCGCTCGCGCAGGGCATCGTCTTCTTCAAGAACCTGTTCGACAGCAGGCACGGCGTTCGGGTCGGCGGCACGCACCAGCAGACGTCGCAATTGCACGTTGGCCGCCAGTTGGTCCAGGTCGCTGCCCTTGGCGTAGGCCAGCAACAGCGCCTTGGCGGCGTCGTTGACCCGCGCGCGGTTGAGCAGCGTGCGGTAGGCGCCGACTTCCAGCAGCTTGGTTACCGGATCGCTTTCCAGTTGCGCGGTCCAGCTTTCGCCCATGTGCGACTTGAAGGTCGCCAGGTCGGCCTGGAAGATCTCCTCGAAATCCAGATCCTCCAGCACCTGCGGCGCGGGCAGCGCCGAGAGGTCCACAATGCTCATGCCGTCACCTCCAGGATCTGGCTGTCGCCCAGGTACTGCCCGGTGAGTTGCAGGCTGATCTGCCCGTCCACCACCGCCAGCACCCGGACCCGTTGCAGTTTCAGGCGCGGTTCCCAGCGCACCAGGGCCCGCGCCACTTCGGCCTGTACTGCGCTCTTCCAACCTTCGTTGACCGGCAGGTCGACGAAACGGCGCAGCTTGCTGCCGTAATCCGGACGCATGCGCCGGCTGCCCAGCGGGGTACTCAGGATGTCCTCGATGGACTGGCGCAGGTGGGCGATGCCGGACAGTGGCTGGCCGCTGTGGCGATCCATTCCGATCATCGCGTCACTCCTGTGTCTTGATGTCCGGTGCCGGGGAATCGTTGTCGCTGTGCACCACGGCGCGAGCGCCGGGTGCGAAAGTCTTTTTCGGGGTCGCCATGGCGTTCCTCCCTGGCATAAGAAAGCCCGCGTGGCGGGCTGGTTTCAGTGTTTGTGGTTAGGCGTATTGCCGGCGGTATCGATGATCGCCCCGCCGCCGTGGATATCCCCCGTCACCTGCAATGCGCCATTGATCTGCACCGGGCCATTCAAGGTCAGGCTGCCAGAGGTGAGCGTGATGGCGTCGGGAGTGGCCACCAGCGTGCTGCCGCCGACCTTGAGGGTGAGGCTGCCGCGTGGCAGCTCGACGCTGTAACTGCTGGCCTGCCAGTCGTAGGTCAGCGAACCGCCATCGTCGAAGCGCCAGACCTCGACATGCTCGCGGTTGTCCGGCGGATTGCCGGCGTTGCCGTAAAGACCGGCGACGAAGGTGCCCTGGGCCGGCTCGCCGCTGGGACTGAGCAGCATGCCCTGCTCGTTCAGACTCGGCGCGCGCCAGTGTCGTGCCTTGCCGGCGGCCTGGCTGTGCCAACGCACCCAGGCGCTGGTCCAGCCGGCACCATCGGACACCCGCACCCGCGCCGCGGCCAGGTCCACGGCAACCACCCGGCAGGGAATCAGCAAGCCGGCGATCATGCGGTCGTGCATCGCACTGGCATAGCTCATGCGAAATCCTCCGCAGACTTGTAGTCACTTTCGTGCCCGGGGCCGGTATCGGGATCGAAGGACAACAGCAGCGATCCCGGTGGCTGGTTCGGCCATGGCCATTGCGCCTCGCCCAGATGCAGGACCTGCTCCCACTGCACCACCCAGGTGGTCGGTGCCGTGCTCGACGGTAACGCCTGGACGCTGCGGGCCTCTTCGACGAAGTCGATGTTCCAGTACTGCTTGCGCAGCAGCACCATCAGTTGCGCCGCCAGGCTGACGGCTTCCAGCACCGCCTGGGGGCGAGTGCCGTCGGTGCTGATCCGTGCCTCGAACGTGGCGATGACACGGGAGTGTCCATCGCCCGGATCGGTACCGGGCTTCAACCCGACGATGCCGTAGAACAGCGCCGGCAGCGCCGTTTCCTGTTGCACGGCGGCATAGCTGCCAACCGTTGCGAGCTGCGCCAGCGCCGTTTCCAGGGTCGCGCTGATGGCCAGATGCAATCCATTGAGGTCGCTCATGATCTCTCCTTGCTATCGCTGCCCAGGCCCAGGCGCTTGATCGCCCAGCGCTCGTACAGCCCCATGGTGATATCCGCACCGCCCACGGCGGTCAGGCAGCCCAGGGCACTGGCCGCCCATATCGAAAGGCCGCTGGCGTACAGCAGCATCATGGTGGATACGCCGCAGACCATGCAGGCCCCCGAGCGCAGTGCCAATCGTCTCAACAAGGCCGCACCCCGGGCGCCCGCCTTGTCCGCTCGCCACATCTCGCCGGAAACCCCACCCAGCAGCGCCAGGACGATCACCAGCCAGATCGGCATTTCCAGCAACGTCTGTTGCTCGCTTGTCACGGTCCTGCCTCCTTTGTACTTCCCGCACAGCGACGGGCCGAACGGGGAATGGGACCGAGTGATCACTCGGCATTCCAAAAAGCCCGGGGCAGGCCCTGGGCTTTTCAGTAATGCGTCGTTGAAACGCCCGCCACGACTGGTGCACTGGACGTCTCCGCTTCAAATTGTTCCTCCGACCGCGGCCACCTGCCCGCCGGATAACTGCTCTTGGTGCTTTACGCTGCACACCCGGGTCAGTTGCCAACCCTCTGAACAGTCGAGGCCTGTTCATCGCTGCCTTTCTCGCCGCCGGTGTCTGACCGGCTTGGAACGAACTCTATGCATCAATGCATATGCAGTCAATGCATTTTTGAAAATATTTGCACAAATGTATTTGCTGAAATGCATTAAGCCCTCGCCCGCTCTGGCTCTGGGCAGTTTTCGACAGGCGAAAAAAAACCCGCCGAAGCGGGTTTTCCATGAGAAGGATGGGCTCAGCGAGCGTACATGCCCCACCAGAACACATGGCCGAGAATGACAATCTGCTCGTCCTGCATCTGCTGGAAGCTGTAGTCCTCGTCGGGGTGTTCATCGCGGTTGAAGCTGCGCAGACGGATGCCGACCGGCAGGCGATAGAGCTGTTTCACCCGCAGCTGGCCGTTGTGATTGATGGCATAGAGATCGCCATCGATGATGTCGCCAATGGAACACTTGCCCGTGTTGACGCCCACCGTGGCACCGTCACGCAACACCGGCAACATGCTGTTGCCGCGCACCGTCACGCACTTCGCCTGGTCGAACTGCACACCGTTGTGACGCAGGCTGCGCTTGCCGAAACGCAGGCGGGCGCGCTCGCTTTCCTCGATGACGAATCTTCCTGATCCTGCTGCCAACTCGACCTCACGGAGAAAAGGAACGGAGACCTCGTCGTCCTCGACGGGGGTTTCGTCGTCCCACAGGCTGATGTCGCGCAACTCGTCATGACCGGGCACACGCTCGGCTTCGCGGCTGTCGCCCAGGTCGACACGGCCACGCAACTGATCGGTACTCACACCGAAGTACTCGGCGATCTTCGACACATGCTTGTCCGAAGGATCGGCGATCTTCTCGCTGAGAATCCGCGACAGGGTGGATTGGGGCACGCCGGTACGGCGGTGCAACTCCGTGGGAGAAAGACCGTGACGTTCCAGCAGTGATTTGAGGACGGTAGCTACATTGCGCTTTTGCATGACGTGCATACTGCCCCCGCCTCGACGGAAATGCAATTGCAAAAACGCATCGAGCATGACAACGCCCATGAATTGCAACGAACGAAGGCTGTTTACCCCGCGCCGCGCTCAGCGCACCGGAATAAATCCCTGTACTATTAGCGGTTTCATACCTTTTAAAGACACCTGCTGTAAGGCCTTGAATGTCTGATCTTTCCGCACACACTCCGATGATGCTGGAGTAGTAACGAAAAAAAGCGCTCAAGCCCCCATATACAAAGGGGTTGGGCGCTTTTGTTGTGTCTGGTCTCCAGGCGTCCAAATGGCATAGAGGGGCATAGAATTGCGCTCGGTTTGCCCCATGTTTGCCCCACAGAAGAGCCAACTAATCGACCGCTTTTTCCCCAAGTCCGCGATGTAGGTTTGGACGTCAGCGAACAACCTTTCAGCCTCTTGGATCATCATCTCCCGCCGCACTCCCCAGCCCGGAGAGGCATGAGCGCCAGCCGGCCGAAGCGCCTCCTGCCCTACCGGTCGTTAACGCTAACCGCGTAATATACTCCTAACGTGGTGTTTCAGCGCTACTTCTGAAGCACCACACTAGTCCCTACGAGAGTATTTGTGTAACATCCTGAGAAAGCTTAAGCAACACACTCCTCTACAACTACTTATGAAAAGGCTTTGACAGATGGTTGTAAATTTCTGGAAGCATGGAAGCCCGGCATTGACCAAAAAAATTACAACATCAATGCCCACGACTATTTATTTAATCTCCTATGCAATAACCACATTGCTAGCTGCCACAATTTACTTACTCCCAGGCGGCGCCGAATATATTACAAACCGGGGTACTGCATTGGCAGGAAAAGCATTTCAAATGATAGGATCCCCCACCTATCTGATGCTGCTTTATCTTCCAGTAATTATTGTCCCATTGGTTGCTTGGCTGACAGTAAGACTGCTGAAAAAACCTGCAAAAACATTGCAGAATTTCGCGTCCAGCGACCTGCAGATAGTGACACCGGTACTCTGGGTAGTCGCGGTGATCAGCATCATCTATTGCACCCTGACACTGCATGGCGCCGGAGCCCTAGACACCGGCGTGCTATCTGGTGGCGACTATATTTCAAAAACGACCCGCAGGCTTAATCTCCTGGAGAACCTGGGTTTCACATTCTTTGCATTTGCCTATGGCATCAACCTGATCGTCCCCATTCTGGCCTTTATCGCCTATGTCATGCAGGGCGGAAAAATCAGCGACCTGATACTGTTCATCGTGTCTTTTGTTTTCTTTCTATTCACCATCACGGCTACTTATTCCAAAGCGCAAATTCTCATCTATCTGGTCATGATGGGCACCGCCTTCGTCCTGACCCGGGCAAAGTTCAAGTATGTGGCAATAGTCAGTGCAGTATCGGTGTCGGCATTCATTCTGACTGGCTATGCAATGACCGCCCCTATATCGACCGCCGACACGACGCAGGAAAGCACTGCGCAAGTACCAGAAACCATAGAGACTGAAGTAACCACCACCCCTACCGCTGCTCTTACCACAGGTGGCTCTTCTGCTGTTAATGCAGCCAACCAAACAAACTCGAGTGCACAGCAGCCAGCGACTCACCCGCACAACGCTCACATCAAGGACACGCCTACCAAACCCGCGACCTCGAAAGATCCGCAGACCGGAGAAAATCAAACCCATCCGGCTCAAACAAACGACCAAGAAGTTGCGACAATATTACCTACCCCCCCGGCCAATCTGGCAATTTTGCCAGTGCCACAGATCGAAGCCCAGGTTCCGGTCAGCGAACCCAAAGCCGAACAGTCATCGGTGAAGCTGGACGGCGGCCTTATCATGTCCTACATAAAACGGCTTTCTGGCGATGCGCTGCATCGCATGGCAGCAGCCATGCCGTTCTACATCGCGATGTTCGAAAACGAGTCAGAGCGCTGCGGCATCCAGGGCAACCTTGTCCGCAAAGTGCTCGCCATGCCGGAAGCCAAATGCGTGTTGCCAATCAAGGTATTCAACGCGATGTATCCTGAAGTGAACTGGGCACAAGGCCAACAACCAGCGCCTGCGACACTTTCGGCTTATGGCGAACTCGGCCTACCGTGGTCGATTTGCGTGATGGCCCTGTGCGGTATATTCCTTGGCATCCTCGGAACCATCGGCGGCCTAAGCTCCAGTCCGCTGTTCATCGGGTTCACAGTAGCCGCCTGCTCGTTCGCCTACTATCTGACCCAGGTTTCCATCATTGCCAGCTTCACCTACCCACACGGTATCTTCGCCTTCATGATTCCGATAGCAGCACTTGTAGCTGCAGCACTAATAAGGACAAAGGTCATGCCGCAAAAAATCAAGGCGTAAAAGCGATGCCAGTCGGTCAAACTGACTGGCATTGTTTTTTTAAACTACTGAAAAACTGTGCCGCAACTTACCTTTCTGCGCTCAAGCGAGAATGCGCCCCATAGGGGCGCACACTTAACCATGACATTAGAGAACAATTATCTGAACAAATCAGAAAGCCCTAACTCATCAAGAGACTCGCGTTTGCTCTTCGAAATATCCATAATAATCGACTTTACAAATTTTGCACTCAAATGGTTCCAATCAAGCATAAACGGCACACCCTCACTACTGGATGGGCACTTATCCTTCTCATACCCGCACACAAGATCAACTATATCCACCAGCGTATACTCAGGATAAACGCCTGAAGATGTGGACTCGTAATCTTTCAGCTTAGAACTCGGATACGAGGCTTTCTCAAGACACGCCCCGGCCCCACGAAATGTAGAAAACATTTCACCCATACAAGTACCAGACTCGATACTATCAAACTGGTAATAATTCCCGAACAGATAGAGTCTCGCCCCTGAACGCTCTTGCAAATACCGAAGCAACTCGAAGCGAAACATGTTCGAGTGATATTCAAACGGCCGGAAAGAAACAAAGAGTATCTTACTAATCGATTTCAGCAACTCATCATCATTAGCAACCCGCTCAAGATTCTCACAGCCTTTTATATACTTGGCTTCTTTTGGAGCAGCTGCGACACGACCACCATTGAAAGTCACGTCACATTCAAGGTAAGTAGCAGAAATAACTCGATACTTCGAGTGATCTATATTCTCATTAATCCCGATTGACCAATTGAACTCATAAGAGTCCCCAATCACGAGAATTGTATCTTTCGGACTGGAGGCACTCCGATACACATCACTAGACTGAGAGTCCACGGTATACTTATACCACAGGTTAGCTTCATCATTTTGTGCCTCTAAGCTATAAAACTTATTAGCCCTACTTGGAAAGCCCTCTGTACTACTACCGAGATATCCAACGCAACCAAGCACCAACACACCCGCGACTGCGCTGCCCATGACATAATAAGATTTCTGAGCCTTCGCCCTCCGGGCAGGATTTTCGACAAACCTAAATGTCACCATCGACAACACAAAAGTCAACGCAACCATCACCACCACGATACTTAGATCGAGGTCATGAGAAAACCTAATCTTTGCAAACGCCAATATTGGCTGATGCCAAAGATAAGCACTGTAACTCAACAACCCAACCCACAGCATGGGACGCAGAGTTAGCAACCGATAAACAATCGTTCCCGGCATTGAAAACTGAATAATTAAGGCCGCACCAACAACTGCCGGCAAGGCATACAACTCAGAGAGTGCGGTCGTACTACCATATAAAAACATTGGGATAACAATCAGGGTGAGCCCGACCAGGCTAGCAATATTCCCAAACTTACGATTGGTCGCTCTAAAATTTAGCAGCGCCACCATGGCACCAATCAAAATTTCCCACGCTCTTGCAGGCAGCAAGTAGAAGGCTCCCACAGGATCGCGACTTACAAACCAAACAGAAAAAGCAGCGCTCGCAACCAGTAACAGAGCCATTGTAGGAACAATAACTTTCCTCCCTGCCTTCCACAAAAGCATAACCAGCAAAGGAAAGAATATGTAGTACTGCTCCTCTACTGCCAGGCTCCATGTATGCAACAACGGCTTGAGTTCCGCCGCGGTATCAAAGTACCCACTCTGGAGCCAGAATAAAACATTAGACCCAAACAAAATAGTAGAAATAATACTTTGCGAAAAGTAGTCCATCTCTTTCGGCGGTAAAAAAAACCAAGCAGCTATAGAGGTTGCCGCCATCACAACTAAAAGAACAGGCAAAATCCTCTTAGCGCGACGACTATAGAAAGAAGAGAGCTTAAACACACCGGACTTCTTCTCCGCCACTATAATAGATGTTATCAAATAACCGCTAATTACAAAAAATACATCCACTCCAACATAGCCGCCACTAAACACACTTAGTCCAGCATGGAATAGAATGACCGGCAGCACAGCTAAAGCGCGAAGCCCATCTATATCCGGTCTATATTTGGTATGTGACGACTGTGAAACCTCTAACACAGTAGGCTTTTCGACTAAAGACGTCATTGTCTGAGCAGCTCCGGACTTGGATCCAATAAAAAATAGTCGAGCATTATACGCAAAAAAATACGACTGTAAAGCCCCCGCAAACAGGGCCGCTTTAATTTGATCAATTAAAACTCATCTCAAAACAGACTATAAATAACCAGACCTCCTACCTATAATAAATCGCAAGAGCAGAAGAGAACGAATAAGAACTCGCCCCAGTCTTAAGCAGCATAACTTCCCACCGAAATCTAAAACCACCATACAAACAACGTATATCGATGCTCATCAATACGCCATAGATCTATTAAAAAGCGCCACCCCGGTTGAGAACAGCGCCTTTCCTACATAAAAATAAGTAAGTTACTTTTTGGAGAGCAATTCAGCAGGGCAACTCCAATTCTGATTTTTCCCTTCAGAATTTTCCCCTGCTAATTTCGAACACCCCTCAAAAGGCGCGGCTTTACCTGCCGCTGTTTCCACATACGCCAAGAGCTTTGGACCGATATTAATCTGATCCTGACAAACCTTCGCCTCTTCAACATAGGCTATTAGAGCAACCTCTGGTGATTTACTCGCAGCCACCGCTGACCAATAAGCCTGAGCCTTTTCTCCTGCTCCACGGCAATGGGAGAGCGGGGCAAAGGCTTTGATCAAGGTATCACCTTCAGTTTTTAGATCTAGCATTTTTTTATGCTGATCTTGCAGCGCCACACCAACTAGCCGAGTTTTCATATCTCTTACCTCGCCGACATACGCGAGAGTCTTATTGAGATAGACCAAGGCTTGATCTCGACCTGCCGCATACTGCTCAATATCTTTTTTATTATCACCAATTACTTTATATTCAGATTCCTGACACCCCACCAGTCCCGAAATAGCCACAAATAAACTCAGCGCAATAATCGAAGTCCTTTGAATCATACTCACCTTCATAGCTTTTTGGTTTTGAATTTGCAATGTTTTCAGGGCTCTACGTTCCCGTGTTGCTTCCTATATCATACAAAGATTGAGATACACAAGGAAGGTGATACTTGAGTTTTCGTTTCCATCCGACACGCTTATCGCTCATAGGCAGTTGCTTATGGAAATAGCTTACCATAGAGCTGCTAGGCCAGAGACTCCCTATAGACGCTTGCTGATGTACTTCGACCCGAGCGGTAAAATGCGCATCAATGCCATCGACCCTCAAACCGCCCTATTCAAGCAGGATGAAATTACATCGTACATCGGCGCCCCAAGGGACACCGAACGGCCTACCGCTAGATATCCTCGAAGCGGTCAGCCATAGAATGACAGAGCGCTACCGTGCAATCCCTCGCACGTAAGCCTGGCAAGCGCGCAAGGCAATCAATCCCTGATCACCGTCGCCGGTAATTCCGATAATTCTTTGAGCATGCGCTGGGTCAAGTTGGACTCGCGCGGTTCCATGAACCACGCCGCCGGCGCGGGCGCCGGCTGGCAACCCACCGTCACCACCTGCTGCGAGGTTGGCGAGGAGGACTGACAGCCGTAGATCAGAAGTAGCCAGCCGGTCACGCAGACGGGCTTGAGTCTGTTGAGCATCGATAAGCTCCTGGTAGTGGGTCTGGTCGACGGCCTGCAGGCGCTGCTCCAGCGCCAGCCGCTGTTGTCGTTCGTCCTGCAACTGCGTCGTGGCGATCTCGGCCAGTCGCTGGCGCTCGCGGGCATACGCTTCTTCACGCAGCGCTACCTGGCGGTCGTGACGCCATTCCTGCACCTGCCAGGTCAGCGCGCAGGTCGCCAGCACCAGCAGCGCCAGGGCGGCGATCCGCAGGCGGCTCAACACAGCACCTCGCGCGCCCGGGCCCAGAGTTTCAGCCGGTCTTCGAGACCATTCAGGCCGCCATTGATATGTCGGGTGATGCGATTGAACTCGCCGCGATCGGCCAGTTGGTTAAGCCCCCGAGAATGCCAGAACCAGGCTGCCGATTCCGTGGCCCACTGCGGCTCCTCGAGCATCTGCGGGCGCGCCAGCAGGCGCTCGTCCTCGAACAGCGCCATGCTGCAGGCGCGGTAGTTGTTGCGCCCGGTGATCTGGATCAGGCCGCGACCGCAATAGCGCTGGCCATCACCGTCGGCCTCCGGAGTATTGCCCAGGCGCACCGCGAGGTTGCCGGTGTCATAGCGCGCGAGGTACTGCTCAGAACCCAGCTCCTTCACATAGCGCAACTGCCCCGATTCGTGACCGATCTGGGCGAGGAAGGCCGCCACGCGCCGCGGCGTGTCGATCGACCAGTGAGCCATGGCGGAATTCAGGGCAGGAACAAAAACGCCGGCGTTTTTGCCGGCGTTGGGGAGAATGCGCAGCAGTTGCTGCTCTGTGATCGACATTTAAAGCGTCCTCAGTATGCAAAGAAAAGCCCCGACAGTGCGGGGCTTTATTGAAGTTGATCTGCAATCCAGACCGGCGGCGCCGGACGATGCTCAATGCCGGGGAAAAACTCGGACTGTGGCCAGTCGCGGAGCAACTGCATATACCCCAGTACATCGGAATATTGATCGGCGGTCAGCGTGGTTTGACGCGCAAGTTCTACTTCGTCTCGATGACGATCTCGTAGCTCAGCCATTTGCAACAGCGCACGATCACGCCACGCTCGCTCGACAACCCTTACCAACTCTGGATCCGCGACAGGCTCGATCAGCGCCGGCATCCCGCCTTCGTCGACCGAGATAACCATGCCATTGCGCTCACCCTCCAGCAGCTCAGCCTTGCGCTGAGCCGTGACCGGAACCGCATCGTCTGGAATTGCTGAATGCACACCATCGTCAAAAAAACTTTTGCTTGCCGCGTGATAGAAAACCGCCATGTGTGCCCCTTAGTTACCGATAGAAATCCAGAAGATGTCGCCGGCCGAACCGGTGTAGTTGTTCTGTAGACGAAGCGTCGATTTCGAGAGAAGCGCAGCGCCGGGCGCGTAAGCTGCGCGCGTCCCCATCGTAGAAAACGACATCGACGCCAACGCGCCGAACCCTTGGTTCGGGTATGCCAAAGAAAGCGTTACGTCTCGGGTCGGCCCAACAGATGAAACAGAGTCGGTGGCTTGCGGGATTCCCGTTTCGAGCCCCCAATTGATGATCCATCCGCCGCACCATGTCGGAAATGCGAAGTGCCCACGGCTCCCGAATGACGACGAAACGCCGAACCGCAGCTTTCGCGGCGTAACCACTTTACTGTCGTCGGCACCTGAATTGGTTTCTGCCTGAGACGCGAGCTGCACGACGCCGAATGCCGCTTCCGTTGCACCCTGCCAGAGATTGCCGAGTTTCACGGACAGCGTTTTCGACGTGACCGCTTTCTCGGTGTCCCAGCCTTCGTTCACTTCCGTTTGAGACGCCAGCTTGATGACACCGAAGGCCGCCGCCGTTGCACCCTGCCAGAGATTGCCGAGTTTCACGGACAGCGTTTTCGACGTGACCGCCTTCTCTGTATCCCAGCCTTCGTTCACTTCCGTTTGAGACGCCAGCTTGATGACACCGAAGGCCGCCGCCGTTGCACCCTGCCAGAGATTCCCGAGCTTCACGGACAGCGTTTTCGACGTGACCGCCTTCTCGGTGTCCCAGCCTTCGTTCACTTCCGTTTGAGACGCCAGCTTGATGACACCGAAGGCCGCCGCCGTTGCACCCTGCCAGAGATTGCCGAGCTTCACGGAAAGCGTTTTCGACGTGACCGCTTTCTCGGTGTCCCAGCCCTCGTTCACTTCCGTTTGAGACGCGAGCTTGATGACACCAAAGGCCGCTTCCGTGGCGCCTTTCCAGATCGCGCTAATGTGCTTACTCACAGCAACGACCAGAGTCGCGGGTGTAACAACCTTCCTCGTATCTTCACCGCCTTCGACTTCATGCGGTGTTGCAATCTTGACGACCCCGGCGTCCAGCTCTGTAGCGCCTTTCCACAACCGGCCAAATGCGACAGCCTGTGTTTTCGGTGTAACAAGCTTACCGGTCTCGGAGCCATCATTGACTTCGTCCTGGGATGCAATGCGATCTCGGATCGCCTTACTGTTTAGCTCACCAATGGCAGAAAGTAGCTGGTTCAAATTCTGCTCATCCGGAACATAACCAGCCGCCCTGATGACGTTGAGCAATTCAGTCGTCACTGAGTTGCCCCATGCAGCCGGGATCAACGACCCCGGCTGTCCAGTTGTAACGTTTTCATCAACGAAACGTCCGTCCACCAGGCCGACGCCCGGCGTGCTTTTCGGGAAATCCATCTACGTGTTCTCGCTGTATTTGATGTATTCAACGGCATGTGCCGGCGCGCTTTGCCGGACCGCACATTCAAGAGCGGTGATCGGATCTTTTCCGAAGCGATCCCCCCAGTAACTTGCACCGAACCGCCGCCCGACTCGGCGCCGCGGACCCGATTCAAGTGTCCACATGAACTGTGCAGACCAGGTGCCGAAGCGGGCAGCACCGAATCGACTACGCCCAAAGCGTGGGGAGCGGTGCTCGATAATCCTGGCCTCTGGGTAACCCAGGCTGAATGCCAAGTCGATAAAGTAGGCGCGGGATTGCCCACCGACCGCGACAAGCCGCCGACGAACCGCCAACTGTCGATCGTCGAAGCCTGGGGACGGACCAAGGCATGGATCAGGAAGCCCCATTACACGCTCCCACCCGGGCACAAGTTCACGCACGGTTTCTGGATTCGACTCAGACAAGAGATCGAAAGCCCGTGCGTCTTCGCGCGCCAACTCTTGGGCCCCAGCCCTCAGCAGCTCATCAACTTCTGGATGGAATTCCCGGTCCCAGGCCGGGCCAGGGGGCAATAAGGCGCGTAAGTGGGAGTAGTAGTCTTCAGCCGTTCTCACGACCATAGAACCCCTCCATAAGTCAGCAACTGATTGGCTGTCGCCGGCACATCGCCGATCGGGCTCAGGACCTTGTGGTCACGCTCCCCCGCCGCACCGCTGATAGCCTCACCGATGTGGGTCTCAAGAAGCGTTGCACCAAGCTCCGACTCCCTGTTGTGCATGTCGATCAACGCACCCTCTACAGCCCGCCGCACCGCACTGCTGTCCGGTGTGACCTTGAGCTGGTACTGCACAGGCTTTTCTACCGGAGGCAGGACATACAGTTCAGCGGTCACCGGCCTTTCGTTCTCGATGTACTCGGTCACGACCGCGCAGGCCTCCGGGCTCGGGATCGGATCGATGTCACCATCTCGGACGAAGAACACGCCCACAGTGCCAGGGCCCATGTAGTGCCGAACCAACCACGCCCGCGTGACACCTGGCACCTCCATCGCCCAGGTGACGTAATCGGACTTGCTGCCGCCATGGGCGATCACGCGGTACGAGCGAATCACTCGGGCTCGTAGCGACTCGATGCTTTCCTGCTCCGTACCACCCTGTATGCCCGACTCGGCGACGGTGAATACGTCGTTCACGCCGAGCACGGGCGACACGAGACGCAGCGTTGTACCCGCAGGTGTGTTGCCCAGCAGCCCGACCTCCATCGCCTCCAGCTTCGCGTTACCCTGCGCGGCAGTGAGCTTGACCGATGCTGTCACACGAAAGCGCACGCCATCGTCTCGCTGCAGTAGCGTACCGGCGTCTAGCAGCGCGGACACGGCGCCAGTGAATGTCGCAGCCCCTGTCCCGGCCACGGCTTCCAGGCGATCACGCTTGAGCCGGGCCCGGGCCATGCGACGGAGCGTCTCTTCGTCTGCAGTATCCGGCAGGATCTGGTCTGCGATGTAGGACTGATGGCCGTAGCGGCCAGCGCTGCTCGCACCAAGGACGCGCGCGAGCACTTCTGAATCGGAGCGCAGCAGTGCAGTGGAACCCGCCAGGTCGCTTCTTGCCCGCGCGATCAGCGCCGGCAATGTAGGTATTTCAAACGGCATTGATCACCTGCCAGAGATTGTCGAATTTCACATCGATCGCGGTGCCGTTCTTCATCGACAGCACCACAGCCAGGTCCAGACGGTTGACGCCCCGAACAGGCGTTACCGCAACGGCGGCGACCCGCCCGTCCTCGATCATCCATGCCAATGCTTCGCGGGCGAACGCGACCGCGTCACGCTCGGTTTCAGCAGTCAACGTACGGCGCCGCAACTGCCAAAGACGCGACCCTATCTTGTCGTTCGCCACGGTCGGAAAGCTGTCCCCCCACCACCCCCAGCGCTGTTGGTCGTCGAGGTTGTCTCCAGGCTCAGCCCGCCGCCAGGTCAGCAGGCTGATAACCGCCGCGCGCTGCCACGCCCGTACTCCTGGGTCGTCACTGAGAGAAATCATTTCAATCCTCCGGCACCGGCTTTTTGTCCGATCCCTCATGTACGTGCCTGGAAGTGCTGACGCCGGCCGCTACCACGTCCCCAGCAGCCTCGATCCGGCCGGTAGTACGGATAACCGGGGTGTCGAAATCGACGGCCACCCCCGCCTTGACCTCCAGTTGCAGGGTCTCGATTGCGATCGTTCGATTGCGCTTCAGGTGGATGAAGTCCTTTTCATCTGTGTAGATCGCCACCTCGCCACCTTCCAAGCCCTGCAACCGGTAGCGCCTGTCCGCAACGCAGACGGTGATAGCGTGGGAGCGGTCGCCATTGACGAACAGCGTCACCCCCTCCGCACCGGGATGCGGGTTCGACGTGATGCCGTAAGGTTCGAAGTGCTCAACGTTGTCTTTCAGTTCGCCAGCCGTCAGGCGCATTTGCACGCTCTGCATCTTGCTCGCGGCATTGACCAGGGCGAGCACGCCACGCACGATGAAGTTTCGGTGTGCCGTCATGATTCAGGCTTCCAGTCAGCAGGAATGAGGTATTCGAAGTTGTCCGCCTTCCCGCCTTTTTTGAGCTTGCGGGCCTTGTGCGGATCTTTAGGCTCGGGGTCGAATGCATCAGGCGGGGCGACAGTGATGTTGGCCACCGTGCCGCTTTCGTCGAGCACATACTCGATTTCACTGATCAGCATGTCGCGATCGATACCAACAAGCGGGTCGACTACCCGCACGATCATGTTCGCAAGCCATAGTGCGCCGTTCGACTGCCTCCAGCCCTGCACCTTGTAGTTCAGAGTCAGGGCCTTCCCCATGCGGTTCCCGCGCTCCCAGTTCGCGCGGGCCTGGGCCAGATCAGGGGTCATCTGCCCGCTTTCGTGGATCAGCAGGACACGCTTGCGCGCCGCCCGCGGATCACTCACCGATGCCTCAACTTCAGAAGCAGCGGTGCCGAAGTCGTTATTCGAGCCCGAACGCTGGCCCGTTACGCGGTACTCGGAGAACACACCAGAGAAGTCCAGTTGCGCGCCGCCTGTCAGAATGTTCTGCCCCAACTCCAGACGATCAACCGCACGCCCCGCGCTACCCGGTCGAACAATCACAAGGCGACCTCGTGAGTCGTCGGTCGACAGCAAACGCGAAAGCGTCAGCAAGCGGTCGATCGACTCGAACACTGTTTCCCCGGGCTCAATGCTGTGGTCGGAAAGGTTCGTTGTTTCGTGCACCTGGCTCACGACCTTTACCCCATAGGGCTCGGCCAGTGCCTCGACGATGCGCTGCACGCTCTGCCCCTGCCACTGCCCCGGGGTATTGATCGCTGAGCAATCAACAAGGTCAGATGTCAGCGACCGACCGGCAACTGAGCGATTCACCGACCGGGAGTCGTAGTTGACCGGCGTGCCGTAGATCCAACCGGTCAGCACCAGGTCGCCACCGATCCGCACCTGGCACTGATCGCCCTGCCGGACAGGAATTTCCACCGCTTGTCCCGGCCACCGCCAGGTCACGTCAAGTTTGAAATCACGGCTTTGTCGTTCAATCCCGGCACTGATGCTGACTTTCTTCCAGCCGGCATAATCCAGGCCGTTCACGGTCAACGTGACGGCATTCATTGAATCCATTGGTTACTCCTGGGCGACTGTTAACGCACCGATCGGCAAGAAACCGGGGTGATTCACCTTGTTACGGGTGACGATCTCTGCTGCGCGGGTAGCGTCGCCAAAGCATTGATAAGCCAGCACCACCGCCGGCACGCTTTCCGTTGTTGTGACTTGCGTCAGTCGAACTCCAGTGCGTGCAACTGCGGTCAAATGCGCCTTGACCGCTCGACGCACCGTTTCCATGACTTCGAAGTGCTGCCGGTCAACGTGCTGGGCCGCCTCCCACAGCACTGCATCCAGCGCGTCGCGCAGGGCCACCACCTCATCAACAGACGGAACGTTAGAACGCTGTATCGGTTCGGCGGCCTGCTGTTCCAAAGACGGACAGCCAGGCAACGCAATCGGCGTCGGCGCAACTGGCATGGCCGCCGCCGTCCGAACCGCAAGCACGATCAGGGCATCACGCCCAAGTTCACGGGCGGCCTGAACAACGGCCGCCGTGGCAAGACCGCCGGACACGTTGCCGGCCTGCCGTGCTGCCGCCAGCTCAGTGGCAAGCGCCTGGGCCGCCTCGACCTGCGCGACAATTTCACGCGCGGCCGCGACATAGGTCGTGAAGGTGGGCCCGTCCGGGCCCAAAGCCGCAACAGTGCGAGCGAAGTCCGGGTCAACATCCAGCTCGCTCGCAGAAGCCGCAGCGCCCGCCCCCCCCGCGTCGCTGGACGAATTTGCGGATGCTCCCCAGCGATAGCCGGATGACCGCGACCCGCCTGCCAGATCGGCGAATTGTGCGCGAATCATCGCCGAGAAGTTTCCCGGGAAATTGATCAGCATGTCAGCCAGCGCCTCAACCGAGCGCACCAGCCCCACGATCTTCCCGAACTCCTGATACAGCGACTGCTGCAGACCAGCGATACCGTTTTGCAGAGCGACAACAGCGAGACGCGCGCGGTTAACAACAGCCATCGCGGTCTTGTAGCGCTTGATCGCCGACTCCAACATGCTTTCCGACGATTCTTCGAGTTGCCGCGAGGAATTCGGTACGCCCACCGGAAAGCCCTTTTCTCCGTCCTCATAGAACATCAGGTCGAAGCGCACCACTCCACCCTCGCGTCGCTCGTGAGTCACCTCGCACGAGCCGGCAGTGACCATCATCCGCCCAAACCACGGATGTATCAGCTCACCTGGGCCGGGCTGGTCCAGTGCGTGCAAGAGGTCATCGCGCTTGACGAAGCAGTCGTCGCCGATCACGAAGGCCGAGAACTTGGGCGTTCGGGTCACACGCCCCATGTCTTCCACCAGAGGCTTGTCCCGCTGTGGGTATTCATGGAGCTGTGTGCGCCTCCCGACCGGCATGCTGTCGCTGTCAACATGAAATGGCACACCACGAAACGACGCAGCATGCAGATCATCACGCCAAGTCTTCATGCTCACCCCCCACTCAACGAGCGATATCCAACCTGTGGCGTAACCGTCAGACCTGGCTGGTTTGTTTCCGGCTGGTCTACACGCATCCCCGCCGGGGCACCTTCAAAGCGAATCAACATCGAGCCCTCCAGCTTGGTTTTGTTCGCTGCAGCCTGCTCAACCAGCGAGCCCCTGTATGCCGGCAGGCTGCTCGGTGCGGCGGCCTGCTGCACCAGTGAAGGCGCGACCGCAACCGGCGCGCGCGGTGCCACAAGGGGATCTTTCGCAAGATCTCGTGGAGCTTGCGACACTTTCGGCAAAGCGACCGCCGGCGGGGCTGCTGGTACCTGCACACTCAGTCCAGGCACCGACGGCGCCACAGGTGCAGGCACGTTCGAGACCAGCGACAGTGCAGGTGGCCCCGCCGGCGGCCGGCTGGCTGGCGTCGTCATTGGCAGAGGCGCCGGCGGAACCAGAGATAACGGCGCGGAAGGAGCCCGCAACAAGCTGGCAGTGGTCGTAGCCTCCGGTAGAACTTGCGGCATCGGAACCATGGGCTTGACCAACGCACCGGGGACCGGCTGGCCCTCGACATTTCGCGCTTTCTGGTCCTCGGTCCAGGCCCTCACCTTGTCCGTCGCCGACTTGATAACGCCGTCTCCGCCAGACTCGTAGCCAAGGAATTTCATCATCGGCTCAATGATCGGTCGGAGCTTGTCCCAGAGGCCCTTGAAGTACGCCGTGATCGGTTCCCAGTGCTTCAAGATCTGGCCAAGCGGCGACCATTCAAACGCAGACTTGAGGAATTCAAAGAACGGTACAGACAGCGCTTTGATCAACTCCCACAGCGCGCCGAAGAACTCCGTCAACGGCCCCCAGTTGGCGACGATCTGGCCGAGGGGCGTCCAGTCGAATGCAGTTTTTAGCCAGCCCCAAACCCGCATGGCCGGTGCCTCCACCATGGCCCACACACGCTGGAAGTATGGAGCGACGGTCGACCAGTTGGCGATCAGTACGCCAGCAGTAATCGCGATACCACGAACGATCATGCCAATGGGGCTCATGCTTGCAACGCCGTTCATCAGAGCCAGCGCTGCCGTGGCCCCCGCTGTCGCTAGGCGCAACACGGTGAAGCCCACAGCAGCCCCGAGCACGCCCTTGACTAGCCACGGGTGAGCAGCGGCGAGACTGGTCACCGTGGTGACGATCGGGCCGATCGTCGCCATAAAGTCATTAAGCGGCGGCAGCAGCATCGAACCCACCGTGATGCCCAGGCGGATGACGCGGTTCTGCAGTAGTTGCATCGAATTCTGCGTCGTCGCCGCCCGCGCCGCATACTCAGCGTTCATCGATCCGGCGTACTGGGTGGCATCACCCACCGACTTGAAGTTCTTCTGCAACGTACCAAGGCTTGTCAACAGCGGCGCAATGGCCCCCACCGACTCCTTGCCGAACAACTGTGTCAACACTGCTGCCTGCTTGGCTTTATCGACTTTTGCCAGCGTCTGAAGAATCTTGTTGATCGTTCCTTCGCTGTCGGTCTGCATGCCCTTTGCAATTTCGTTTGTATCCAGGCGCAACGCCTTGAATGCGTCTTTCTGCGACTTCGTTGCCGAGGTCCCGGCGGTCAGGGTCAGCATGAAGTTCTTGATGCCCGTGGCAGCAACATCCTGGGCGATACCGACACCAGCCAGGGTCGAGCCCATCGCCGCCAACTGGCCCGCGTTGACGCCGGCGACTTCACCCAGTGGGCCGATCGCGGTGATGATCGCCGAGATTTGTGCTGTGCTGGCCGCGCCAGTGTTACCGAGATAGTTGATCTGGTCGGCCAGCCCGACCACCTCGGCCTGATTCATCTTGAACGCCGTTCGCCACTTGGCCATCATCGAACCCGACTCGGCCGCCGTGGTATCGAACGCGACGCCCATCTTTACAGCGTCCTCGGCGAAGCGGTTCAGTTCCTCCCGGGCGATGCCGGACTGGCCACCGGCCGCAACGATCTGCGCGATGCCCTCTGCAGCCATCGGCAAGCGCTCAGACATGCTCAGCACGTCGTCGCTCATAGCCTTGAACTGCACCGGGGTTTCGAAGTTAACCACCTTCTTCACGTCCGCCATCGCGCTTTCAAAGCCCATCGCGGCTTTCACGCCCATGACGAAAGGGGCCGCAATGGCCCCACCCTGCAGGGCTTCACCGAAGGTGATTTTCCCCAGTCCGGAATTGTTCAACTGCTTGCGCAGGATTGCCGCGTTCTTTCGTACCCCCTGCAGCACCGGCGACAGCTTGTCCACACCGGTGATCAGGGCCTTGAGCTGGAAACGGTCAGCCACGTCACGCTCCCTTTGTCAGGTCGTTGATCCGCCAGGCGTTCTCTTCACTCTCGAACAGCTCGTCGAGCGGCAGGTTCTGCATCTCACCTGGGCTGGTCTTCCAGAACCAGGCGAGGTCATACGTCAACTCTACGATTCCTCCGATTCCCCCGAATCGGCAGGCAGGAAAAAACCGATGATGATCCAGGCCAACTTGTTCAGATCCGGCAGAGCCAGTTGGTTGACCGAGGTAGGTGGAATTTTGGCGCACACAGCGATGTACTTGGCGGATGCCTCGACTTCCGCCACGGGGTAACCGTCGCCGGCGATGGTGTACGGCAGCACCTTGATGGCGCGGCACTCCTGCACCGTGGGGCGGCGCAACTCCAGCTCGGTGACTTCCTCTCCATGGGCTTGAATCGGGGCGCTCAGCTTATGGGTTACAGTGCTCATTACTGCCAGTCTCCAGCAATGCCTTCGAATTTGAGCGAGACCTTTGCGTCATCGCCGGTCACTTTTGTTTCGTCCACGAGAAACGCGCCAGACAGCACGTAGACCGAACCATCGGCAAACTCGGCGGTGACGGTCATGTTGGTCCCTGCCGCCAGCTTTGCGCGGGGGAAGTTGGGGGTTTTCACGGCATCGACGCTGACGTAAGGGATCAGGTCTTCTTCCTTGTAAAACCCGGGTACGATGCTTTCGCGCTTCACGTCCATCAGCGGCGCTTCCACGCCGCCAGTGATAGTGAGCTGGTCGCCATCGACCTTGATGTAACAGGTACCCGCGACTTTCTGACCCATGGGGGCCTCCCATAAAAAAGCCCGCGCAAGGCGGGCCGAGGTAGATGAACTGCGTTACGCCGCGCCGGCGTACTGCAGGCGGAACTGGTAGAGCAGCGCGAACACGCGCAGTTGGTTGACCAGGTCCGGCGGGAACAGGACGTTGAGGCGGTTCGGGTTGTTCGGGTCTCGTTCCACGATCAGGTTCTGCTTGAACAGCTCTGTGTTCTCAACGATGCCGTCGCGCTCCAGGGCGCCATATGCCGCCACCAGCTCGCCACGGATCACCTTGGGCGTGACGATCGCCTGACCCGCCCCGAAGCGCGTACCGTCGTTCGCGAGCTTGTGCCGGGCGTACTTGCTGGTGATGATCGAGCGCAGGTAGCGGATCACATGCGCCGACTGGTGCAGCGTCTCGCTGTCGATGTACGAATCATCCGCCTGGCCGAAGGCGTTACGCTGGTAGGTCGTAACCGCGCGCTCGATGCGGTAGCTGCCGCCGTTGTAACAGGCGGTCGCCACGCCGTTGGTGAGCAGCGACTGCCGTTCGTTCAGCAGGAAGCGATCGCTGGCCTCGGCCGGACTGATCCCTACCAGCACGCCGGTCTGTGTCGGCCGTGCCGGATCTGCGCTGATGAATACCGCCGTTCGGGCCATCCAGGCCGCTGCCAGCTCCCAAGCAGACTGAGGCACGCCGGCTTCGAAACCGTGCACGCTGACGTGCGGGTCGTTGCGCAGTCGCCCGGCGGCGACCAGCTGGCCGAGCGTCCCGCGCCGGGCGGAATAGACGTGACCGTAGATCTGCTTGGCCCACGACCATCGGCCGGCGCTGTCGTCCATGGTGTCCTTCCAGGCGTCGAGCGTTGTCGGATCGGTCCAGGGCTGGGCGATGAACTCGAACTCCTCATCACCGAGCGCCGCCAGTGCCGCAGCCATGTCCGGAGTGCCCGCGCCGGCAGTCATTGGAGCGACGGCCGCCGTCAGGCCGGCCGGGGTAGCCTCGCCATTGACCCGGCCCAAGCGGTTGAGCTGCAACTGAATGTCGTTCCCCAGCTCGCCCTTGAACTTGGCCTTGAGGGTGACGACGCCCTCGGCCGCCGTGGCGGTCACCGGCAGCGTCACGGCGGTGTTTACCGCTGCAGCCAGACCGGCAGCCACGGCAGAAGCATCGGCGCCGGCGGCGACTGCCGTCTGCACCCGCGTGCCCGCGACGTAGAGATTAAGCAGCCCCGCTGCCGAGGCCGTGCCGGTTACGGTAACGGTGCCCGAAGCGACAACGCCGGTACTGACCTTGAGGGGCAGGCACCACACCTCGCCGGCTACGTCGATCGCGCGCACGCGAGCATGCATCGCGGCGAGCATCGAGCCGTCACCGGCGATGGTACGGGCCTGGCTGGTCTGCGACACCAGCGTCAGGCGCCCGACCTCGGGACCGATCACGTCATCGTTGACCTGGCCAACCAGCAAGCGGCGCAGAGTTGAAGTGCCGCTGTTCGCCATCGAGTTGTCAACTTCGGCGTAGAACAGCGGTACACGGATATCACTGGGGATACTGCTGAAACTCATGCTCATGCCTTGCCCCTCCGCTCAGGCTTCGGTGCAGGATCGTCCGGGGCGTCAGCGGCGGGATCCGGAGCGGTTCTCACCGCGTCACCATCGTTGATGCGGCGCTGCCAATAGGCATTGAGGGGCACAGCGGCGCCCTCAGCGGGCAGCAGCTCGCCGCCCTTCTCCGGCATCGGGCACGCACGTCCCGGGGCCGGCCACAGGTGAACAGTGGTCACTGGGGTAAGTCCTCTTTGGTTTGGAATTCGACGCGCCCGTCAGGGCCGGTCGGGGAAACGTTCTTGTCCACCAGGGGATCGATGAAGTCGTAGCGGGTGTCGATCCCCTCCAGCGCTGGCAAACCGGCCAAGACCATTTCCTGCCAGGTCTGCGGCTTGCCCTCACCATCCCACTCAAGCCGGCCCAGCTGGAAGTCGGCATAGAAGCGGTAGCGGTAGACCATGCGGCCGCGCTCAAGCAGCAGCAGTTGGCCACCGTCATACAGCAGCGGGCCCGATTCATCGTCAGGCTCGAAGCCGACAAGGGCCCGCCACAGCTGCGCACGAACGCCGTGCAGCACATCAACGACAGACTGGCCCCGCTCGTCATCGGTGGGCAGCACGACGCAGACGTCTATCGCGTCGCGCACGTCCTGGGTGATCACGTTCTGCGCCTGGGGCTCGTCGGCCGAGTCGCCGACACCGATCACATAGGCCGCCGGGGGCTTCATCTTGGCGCTGTCTTGGGTGGGGTCCCACTCCAGCCCGCCGGCCACACGTCCTTCGAAGCCGAGCGCATAGGCGCGCAGCTGCTCAATCACAGGTGTGATTTTCATAGTAGGTGCTCAGTTGAGCAGCGCGGCGGCAAAGGCCTGCTGCAGGATGCGCTGCACCTCGGCACGACTGTCGGTCAGCGCGTCGGTCATGTAGTTATCGCGCGGAGTGATACGCCAGCCGTTTTGCCGCCGGGCATTCAGCAGCTCTTGCCGCTTGCCCCGCGCCCGACGCTTCATGCCAGGTCCACGGCCTCGCACCTTCGAGCCCATGCGTACGCCGTAATGCAGGTAAGCCGGGTAGAACTCCTTCATGCTGCTGGTCTTTGTCGGGGAGACCCGCACAAGAAAGCCAGCGCGCGACACCTTGAAGCCGATGGAATCAGTGGTCGCGCCGGTGCGATTGACCGGGTAGCCATCCTGGCCCCCACCGAGCGCCAGGTTCATCTGCGCGCGCCCGGTGACCAGTTGCCCAACCTTGCGCATCCCTCCGCGGATTTTGCGTTTGTCGAAGGCCTCCCGATCGAACTTGTCGAAGCCCTCGAAATGCAAGTAGCCGTCAATCGAAACTGAGTTGGCCATGACCCCCTCCAGCAATGTCCGGACCCAGCTCCTCGACTTCGATCACAGACCAGACCTGCCGCCCAGCCAGCTCACTCGGTCGCTTAACCCGGTACACCCTGCCCCGCCCGACGAACTCGACGTCCGCTTGCAGGTCAGGAATGAACCGACAATACAAACGATGCGTAACACCGGTCTTGGTCTGCTGGGCATTTGCGTAAGTCGCAGTGCCCAGCGGCTCGACCTTCACCCACCGCATGCAGATATGCCGGAACTCCGCCGACAAGCCAGGACCAGCAGTCTTATCGGCACGCTCGCGCACTTCCATCCTGTGAATCAGCTCGCCTGACGCCGGCTCGCGAATTCCTCCCATAGCTCTCGACGCCATGACTAGAACCTCGGCGGAATAGTGATATCGGCAAGCAGGTGATCGACGAAGCTGCTCGGGATCTCGGCCAAGGACTGGCCTACGACCAACTGACCGCGATGGGTGAACGCCGTTTCAGCAGCCATCAGCAACCAACTCAGCACCCCGGGGTGGGCTTCCAGATCTACGCAGGCTCGGTAGCGAATCCTCAGCCTGCCAGCCGGTCGGCCTGCCGGGAACTCCAGGTAGCTTTCCTTGCCACCAAGTATCAGCTCCACTGGGCCCGAAAACGGCACCGGCGAACCGGCATCGCCCAAGATGTGGATGGACTCGATGGTGACCACCTGGCCGACATCCAGCGAATGCCCCGACGGATAGCCCGCCGGCCAATCTTCCTCATAGATCGCTTCACGGATCGCCGCCCCCGTTTTCGATTCTCCCTGGGCAGTCACGCCCGGGATGATGATGTGGTCGATCAGCTCAGTCTGAAGATCTTCCGGCTCAGCGTTGCACTGAAAAGCGACCTGTTCCAACGTCAGCACGGGCGCCCCCGTGTATGCGATACGGCGAGCCATGATCAGGGCTTGCCTTCGTCGTCTGGATCAGTCGTGGTCAGATCCGGACTCGACGCCAGCTCCGCCGATGGGCCGGGCTGGGGGTCTTTTTCTACCTGGTTCGACTTCGCCTTGGCGGCTGGCTTACCGCCTTTCTTGGCGTCGTACACCTCTGCACGGCCACCGGCGATCAACGACTGAGCAGCTTCCTCGGAGAAACCCGCGACCTCACCAGCGCTGTAACCCCGCCAGGAGCCAGTGAACTTAACGATTACTTTTTCCATGAATCTCACCTTCCCGTTACGGCCCCGTAGAAACGGGACCTAGGTTTACATGCCAACGCCCCAGTCAAGGTCAACCGCGACCACAACGCTTTCAACGTGGCGCGGACCGAAGTCATGCTTGGCGATCACACGAACCAGGGTCTGATTGCGCTGGAATGCGCTGACCATGTTCCCCTCGGCGTCTTTGTACGAGGCTTCGCTACTGAAACCGATGCTCAAGTCCATGTCCTCACCGATCATGCAGTCTGCGAAGTTGACGAAGTAGAGCTCCGTCTTATCACCGCCAGCACCGAGATTGACTGGGATCTGGTTGCTGAGACCAACCGGGTAGCCTTTGAGCATACCCGCCTCGATTTCCGGGTATGCCTTGTTGCCGTTGCCGTCACGCAACGATTGCAGCCAACGCAGCACGCGAGGGGCCATCAGCCAGCCGCACGACTTCATCTGCACATTCGCCGTCTCCAGGCGCAGCATCATGCGGCCCAGGAACAGATCGATCTTTTCCAGGGTGAGACCAGCGGCAGCCGGGGCCGGCAGCACGTTGAACGCCGGGGCCCAGTGGCGCAGGCCCTTGGGCAACACGCCAGAACCATCGGCCCGGATGAAGTGCAGGTCTTCGGAAAGCCCCATGCTGACGGTCAGGTCGTTCGCCACAATCGCATCAACACGCTGGTTCACGCCGCTCATCGCCAACAGGTCGTTCGAGATCGGTACGATGGCTGCGGCAGTCTTCGCCGACAGCTTGGTGTCGGCGAAGCTCATGCCAGTGACGGGGATATCAGTGTCGCTGCCGATGTAGCTAACGACCGTGTTGCCTGTGATTCGCGGCATGGTGAGGTTGCCGTTGTTCAGCGGCAGGCTGGTGACGCCCATCTTTCGGACGATGGAGACAGGCCGCAGCGATTCGATGATGTCGGTCGCGAAGTTCTGCGGCACCAGCACCCCGCCCGCGCCTGGAGTGACAACACTCAGGGCCATATGGACATCGGACGGGTAACCGCCGTCTTTCGCCAGTTGCGCCGCCATCTGCTGGTTACCTTGCGCGGCAGCCAGCAGTCGGGCCATCTGCGCCATCCCGGTACCCGGCTTGGCCTTTTCGCTGAATGGGCCGGAAATGCTGCCAGCAGGCGGCCCGGTCACACCCCGCGCCGACTCGTTGACGGGCACCGCACTGGCCGCCGCGAGCTGCTCTGCAGTTTCAGCGCGCTTGATCTTGGCGCTGAGATCATTGATTTGAGTTTCCAGGCTGGTGAACTGTTGCAACTGCTCGGCAGTCAAGCTGCCGCCGTCGGCCTCGATCTTTGCCAGGACCTGCACCTGAGCGACCAGACCGGCGCGCTCGTTACGCATCTGAAGTACAAGGGACATGCTGCCTCCAAGGCATAAAAAAACCCGCACGGAGCGGGTCAGGATTCGTTTGATAAAAGAGGGGTCAGATCAGCGACTGCATTGCCAAGGCTGCTGCGCGCACGCTGATACGGCTCGACTGCCGCGTTGCACGGTTCTGCGCAACAGCACGCGACAGGTCGTCGACAGCGTGTTGCGGGCTCTGCAACCGATCGGCGAGGCCGGCATCGATTGCGCCCTGTCCTCGGTAGAGCCCCGCCTCGGTGGCGATCACCTTTGCGACCGGCAGTCCGCGAAACTCAGCCACTGCATTGACGAACATCTGGTAGCTCTCCTGCACCAACTCGTTGAGGAAAGCCAGGGACTGCTCGGTAATGGGTTCATGTGGTGAGAGGTCGTTCTTGTGAGCGCCGGCAAACACAGTGGTCACCTTCACGCCCATGTCCTCCTCCATCTTGGACCGGTCCATGTGGCTTGCAATTACGCCGATGGAGCCAACACCGCTGGTACGACTGACAACCAGCTCGCTGCAGGCAGAACCGATCAGATAGCCGCCGCTATAGGCCATGAAGTTGGACAGGCCGGTGATAGGCTTCTGCTGTGTCATCGCACGGATGTCATCAGCCAACTCGAATGCCCCAACCGCCGAGCCGCCGGGGCTGTCGATGTCGAGCACGATGTGCTCAACCATCGGATCAGCCACCGCGCGTTGCAGTTGGGCGCGCAACGCTTCGTAGCTTGTCATCGTCTCGCACATGTTCATGTGGCTGCCACGACTGACCAGAACCCCACAGACAGGAATCACCTCGATACCCGATTGAGCAATGGCGTTGCGCCGCTGCTCGTCGGCATAGGCAACGCGGTCAATGGGATCGTCATCCTTCCACATCTGGGCCGAGCCGGGGCCGAGGTTGATGATGTTGAGGCTCATGGCCTGGTTGGCCCACCGCACGCCCAGGTCGAGCATGTCGGGCGTAACCAGCAGGGGCTGATTGAACAGCAGGCTCGACGCCCGCAGGTATTGCTTACTCATTGGGCAAGGATCCTCCCGATCTCTGCGTGCTGCATCTCCAGTTGGGCGCGCACTGTAGGGTTGTTCAGGTCAGGCTGCTGGCCAGCATCGACCATGTTGAGGGGTTGCAAGTAGATGTCGCCGCCCGGCACCGGCGGCATGTTCTCCAAGCGCCGGATGTCGTTCACGCTCAGCCAGCCCCACTGGCGGCCGATCGCGTAAGCCTCGTAACGGCTCTTCTGGTCGCCGCGCAGCAGCCCCGACAGGTTGAACTCGATGAAGTAATCGCGGCGATCCTTCGGCAGCAGGAAGTCGCGCATCATCGCTTGCTCGTGACGCTTCACCCAAGGCAAGAGGGCGAACACGACAAACTGGATCATCAGCTGCTCCAGGGTGTTGTAGTTCGACTTCTCCAGGTCGTTGACCATTGGCAGTGGGATTTTGTAAATCCGCGCAATGTCGAGGCCGGTCAACTTCATGATGCCGACGATCTCTGCATCAACGTTGGTCATTGATACCGGTTTGAAGGTCATACCCTCTTGCAACAGCGCGACCTTCTTCGCGTTGTCAATGCCGCCGAACTTCTGGCCCCATTGATCAACGATCTTGTCGATGATGCCCTGGTCCCTGATCGCGGGTGCCTCGCGCGGCCGCTCAATCACGCCCGAGACGGCGACACCGTTGGCAAAGCTCTTGCCGGTGTACTGACGAACGGCCTGGGTCAGGCCGATGGCATCCGCGTGCAGTTCGATCGGCGAGAGCCCTACGTATGGGTTGGTACCGAACCAGCGAACATGATGGACCATCCGCATCGGCACCGGCTCACTCGTGCCGATCCGGTAGAACGGCATCAGGTCGGCCCCCTTGAGCACCTGCACCTGCTCATGCTTGAGCGCCCACAGGGAAGTGACGTTGCCGTCTTCTCCGCGGTCGATGAAGCTGAATGCGTTACCGCGCAGGCCAGCAGCACCCTGATGCCGCTCCATGTACTCGCACGGGGTCTGGAACGGGTTAGGCTGATAACGCAGCACGTCATACAGCGGGTGATTGATCGCAGCATCCCGCTGTCCCTTGTCCTTGCGCTGGAACAGTTCCAACGGCAGCTGCGCCACCGTCTCTGCAAGCAAGGTCACGCAGTTCTGCAGAATGGGCAAGGCAAGGGCGGATTCTGGCGTGACTGCTACGCCTGCAGAGCTTCGACCGCCCCCGAGCAAACCGCGCCAAAAACCGCTATCTGGGTTGGTCAACGTGCCCGCGCCGGAGGCGCGTAGGCTGGAAAAGAACATTGTCAGCCGCCCCCCCTTTCCACTTTGCTCGCTGCAGCCTGGTCAGCCAACCAGGCCCAAGCCAGCAGCCCGATACCTGCGACGATGAATGCGCCCGGCCGGTGCACCATCCAGACGCCCGCTACCAGCAGCGCGAAGCCCAACAGACCTGCCAGCCAGGCCGCAATTTCCAACTTCATATACCCACCCCTCCGTCATAAACCGACGTGCCTGATGCCTCGGAAATGTCACCGCTGATACCAGCAGCCATCACAGCAGCAACGATGCCGTCGATACGGCCTGTGGCCTTCGATTTGTCGACCTTTCGATTGTTGGCGGGATCGAACACGATCACCGCGTTGCCCGCGTTCCATGTCATCACAGGGTTGTCGTCGTGCAGCAGGGTCTCGACTACCTCGGTGGCAGTGGCCTCCGACACGACCTCATAGTCCTCCGGGTCCAGTTCGATGAGCTCGGCCGGCTCGGCTTTTCGCCCCAACAGCCGGCGCTCGAATTCATCAACCGCCGGCCCCATGTCCTTGAAGCCCTGGCCGAATGGCTTGAGCTCGGGCAGCGTGATGCCGTTGTCTGTCATCAGCTGCAGCAAGTCTTCGGTCCGCCAGCGGTCATATGCGATCCGCCGCACGTCGAAGAAATCGCAAATCGTCTGCAGGCGTCGAAGCACATGCAGCTTGCTGATGGCCCGCCCCGGGGTCGTCTCCAGGTGCCGCTCCTTGATCCACTGGATGTACGGCACGCGGTCGCGCTTCTCCCGCCCCACCAGATCTTCGTCGGGGATCCAGAAGTACGACAGGCAGCGCCAGTGGGGGTCGTAGTGCATCGGGCTGAACATCAACACAAACGCAGTCAGGTCCGTTGTACTGGAGAGGTCGAGCCCGCCAACGCATGGCCTGTTGCGCAGGACTCGCATCGGCACCCGCTCAGCGGCCCCGCTCCAGATCTCCCACGACAGCCAAGGCGATGTCGCCTGTGTCCACTCACAGAAGTTCAAGCGCCTTACCACGGCCTCTTTCGCGGGCAAGCCCTTGGCTTCGGCCACTTGCTCACGCAGATACTTGCGGCCCGGGATGCCGTCTGTCTGGCCCTCCAGGATGTAGTCCAAGGAAGGGTTCACTTTGGGCCAGCAGGATTCGTCCTTGAACGGGTCATCACCTTTGTCAAGCGAGCAGATGAAGGCGAAGAATGCGTCGTTATGTTCCTTGCCTTCGCAGATGCGCACGCCCAGGTCGTGATACTGACCGCACACAGAGTTTTTGTCAGAGCCGCTGTTTGTGATCATCACAATCAGCGCCCTGCGCCGGAACTTGGTACCGGCCCGCATCATGTTCACCGCGCTGGCTGTCTTGTGCTCGTGCAGCTCATCGATCAGCGCAACATGGGGCCTGGGGCCGGACTGGCCGTCGTCGGAACTGATAGGTCGGAAAAAGCTGTTGGTCGCGGGGTAGAACAGGTTCCAAACCTTTTCGTCGCGTCCCGACTGCACCAGGCGCCCAGCAAGATGCGGCGCCATGTTCACCATCGCTACGGCATCACGGAACAGGATCTGCGCCTGGTCCTTCTTCGTCGCAGCCGCGTATACCTCCGCCCGTTGCTCACCGTCAGCGACCAGGCCGTACAGGCCGATCCCGGCGACCAGTGGAGACTTGCCAGACCCCTTGCCGGTTTCGACGTATGCCTGCCGAAACCGGCGGTAACCATCGTCGGTGTACCAGCCGAACAAGCTACCAACGATGAAGGCTTGCCATGGCGCCAGCCGGAACGGCAGCCCCTCAAAGTCGCCGCCGTTGAGGCGCAGCACATCTTCGAAGAACCCGATGGCCCGCAGCGCAGCCTCGGCGCTCCAGATCAATCCGCGTTCATGCCCCACCTCAAGATCCTGCAGATGGCGGCGCGCAGCGTTGCGAACATCCGGTCCAGCGACGATTGAGCCGGCCAACACCTGGTCAGCGAAAGCCTTTACCCGGCAGTCAGCTGAAATACTTGGACGCTGCGTCTCGTTCTGCATTCGGGAACAGATCTCCTTGTGCCGACGGCGCGGCTCTCATGTTCCGGCGCGCCAGGGGAGACAAGCCGAACTGTGCACCGGCCGCGTTCGCACGCTTCTCGGCGTCGTTCGCCAGCTGACGCAGTACATGGGTTTGTTGCGCACCGGTCTTGAACGTCTGCACCTCGCCGCCGAGGCCGTCCAACGACGCGGCGTTGCGCTCGGCGATCAGTCGCTGGAAGCGCAGCCAATCGGCATAGGCCTGGCAGTACGTCGCAAGCGCCATCTGGTCGAGGCGTGAAACCCAGCCCAGCGCCAACAGCGCTTCGCTGATGCGGGTCCACTCGGCAGCTGCGTCACCGCTGAGGAAATCGGGCATGGGCGGCACGCCAACCGGCACCGTAGGGTCTTTGATCTCGTTCATCAGTTGCGCGGGTGACAACTTGCTGCGGTTGCCGTTAAGCAGATGCACTGACGCGGGCAGACCAGGCCGCCCGGAGTTACCGTTTCCGGCCATGGAAACCTCCTATGTCTGATACCCCCCTCCCTCATTTTTCCCGGTTTTGCACACAGAGGTGGGCGAGCGGTCAACGAGAGAGTCGGGAAAAAGTTTTTAACCCCCCCTACCCTTCGGGCAGCAAGGGCATTGGCAAACCTGGGCAGGCGGCTCGGGCTCTGGCGCGGCCGGCGGCACCCAGCCCTGACGTTTGGCGATCCTTGGCGGGAGGAAGGCGAGCTTCCCGCCCTGCCACCTATCCGGGTGAACTGCCAAGTACCCGCTTTGCAGCAAGGGTTCGAGCAGCTTCATAGCCTGCCGAACCTCTTCCGTGTAGCCCTTAACGTCATCCGGACCAAATGGCCGATTGGGGGGAAGCGCAGGCCCCATGATGATCATGGTGATCTCCTATTCCAGTGATGGTTCGGGTCAAGCGGCAGGCCGGAGGCATCGCAGCCCGCGATCCGTCCGCTGCGCTCAAGGCGCTGTTTCACCGAGTCGTGGCACAGCTTGCACAGCGGCTGCCAGTTCGCCTGGTCCCAGAACAATTTCCAGGCAGTGCGCAGCTTCTCGGGGTCACCGCTTTCCTTCGCCTCTTGCAGGCGGGGCGCAATCTTGTGGTCAACGACCGTCGACGCAACAGGACGCCGGTCGGTCGAGCACATGACGCAGAACGGGTTGTTCGCCAGGAACACTTCGCGGGCCAACCGCCAACGGTGACCGTAGCCACGCGAGGCACTGCTACCGCGTCGCTCGCTACCCTTCATTTCGAGAAGCCGGCACTTCGCAGACACCGATGCGCTTCGCAGCCCAGCGCTCATAGAGACTGATTGCCACGTCGGCTCCCGCAACCGCAGCCAGGCAACCGAACGCCGAGGCCGCCCACAGCGAAGCACCGAGGGAATACAGCAGCATGATCGTCGCCATGCCGCACACGATGCAGGCTCCAGAGCGCAGCGCCACTCGGCGAATCAGAGCCCAACCGCGCGCCCCCGCCTTGTCAGCCCGCCACATCTCTCCCGACACCCCGCCAACCAGGGACAGCAGAATCACCATCCACAGCGGCATCTCGATTAACGCTTGTTGCTCATTGGTCATACGGTCCTCGCAGGTCAGAGCACGGCGCCAGAAACAGAAAACCCCGCCAGTCGGCAGGGTTCTCGGAGGTTGGAACAACAGTGCTTGTGGTGATGCGCCGAAGCGCACCTTTGATATCCTGACGCCTTTCTACCTGCCGCCGGAAAAACCGAAAAGGGGCAATTTTCGGTACGTGGCAATGCGGCAGCTATGTAGCATCAATGTTGCACGCAAGTCGCATTGTGACCCGACGAGCGGTCTGCTGACGAACCCGGCCAGCGCGGGCGCTCAGGATGGCGAACACTTGGAGATGGAGCGCCTTGACCCAGTTCCGATAGGTCCTGTCCGCCCCTTCCGCCAAGCCCACCTCACGCATCTGCTCTCGCACCGTGACCCCGTACAGGTAACGCAAGCGCGCCAACTCCGCCAGGACAGCGCCACGTTTGTCACGCCGGGACAACTCGGCAACGGCCGCCTCGACCTCGGCAGCAGAGTGATCGAGTCCAGCACCGGCCACCAGGATTCTCGATCCCGAGGAACCGCCACGCGGCGCCGCGCCCTTCCATTCCATGATCGTGCCCATCTGGCTACCCATGCTGGACCCAAGCCCCAACTTAGCGCGCTGCTCTCCCCAGTGCTGCATTAGCTCGCCGACCAAGCGCAGGCGCTCAGCAGGATCCAGCAGTTCGGCCATTTCGAGCCGATGAGCTGCAAGCCGGGAGGCCAGCACGAAACCCATTTCTTCCATGCTCATCGCTGATCCCTCAAAAACCGAACCCAACACACATTTGGCTTACCCAACACAAACCCAACACACTCAAAACTCAATGAAATCAATTGATTAATCAAAGTTGTGTTGGGTGTGTTGGGTTTGTTGGGGTTTTCAGCCCTCGCATAGAGAATTTTTCTACGCTGACCAATAGCCCTAAAGAAATCACGCGCGCGCGCGTGCGCGCACAAACCCAACACACCCAACACACCACCCCTGTGAGCCACAGTTTCAGGGGCCCCAATGTGTGTTGGCTTGTCGATTTCGACCCAACACATACCCAACACACCCAACACACCTCTAGTCGTGCTCATGCCGCAAGCGTCCTTTTCACGTGTTCCCAGCCTTCCACGTTCCAACCAGCCAGCTTCGCCCGTGCACGCCACTCACCGACGGTCTTGCCCAGCTCGGCCGCATTCAAGGATGGGGGCAGGGAAGGATCACCATCGTAGGGAAAGAAAAACGCCGCGAAGCGCCTGGTATTGCCATCAGTCCAGGGAATCGCCCGTGTCTTCTCCACCTTCGCACTGAGCATCAACGAGAACTTGGTATGACTCATCGAATTCTCTTTGTTCAGCGAGCACCACTCCAAGAACATGGCGTAGACGTCGGACGTCAGTGCGCTGCCCCACAGGCCGTACCCGAGCTCCCCAAGCCGCCACAAGCTGTAGAACGTCTGCCAGGCTGTTCGGCTCAGTTCGACCAGCCGTTGGCGCGCCTCCGTCTTCGGCGGGCGAGTCCGCTGGTCGAAGTCGCCCAGGTCGACGCTCAATAGCCATCCGTACAGGGCTGCAACACCGCCGTTGGCCAGCTCCCGAGCGATCGCCTTCTGACGAGCAGCCGACAACGTCTCCTGCGGCCACATGACCAGCATGCGTCGGTCGTCTTCGCTGATTGGCCACGGCATGATCTCATTGCTCAGGAACGCGGAATTCATGTGGTTGGATTCCTCCCAGCCGTTGATGAACTTCGACTCCATCCGCACCGTCTTGCCGGTCACCATGTGCTTGATCTTGCCCACCTGGTTGTACCGCTGGTCTCGGCTAACCACCTCTTCGAAGACGGCCCAAAGCTTGCCGCTCTGCCATGCGTTGAAGTTGCCTTCCAGTTGCTGCTGCCCGACGGTCGCCCCGTAGCGGCCATACAGCTCGCCCATCACGTCGGAGAACAGCAGGCTCTTGCCCGAGCCCTCCATCGTTGAATGGAAAAGGATCGCGGTGTCCATCTTGGCGCCCATGTGCTGCAGCGGATATGCCAGCCACCTGGTCAGCCACTCCAAGGCCTCGGCATCGTGGTTGCACAGGAACGAGACAAGCCAGCGCAGGTTCTCGCACGCGGCGTCATCGCGAACAGGCTCAAGCGGCAGACCCTCGAAGGTGTTGATGTAGATAGCGGGGTCTTTGGTCATCGTCGGGTCGAACACAATGTGGTCAACATCGACGACCCGGCGATTCGGGCTGTTCAGCCAAAGCTGATAGGCATCGCCCAGCGCCATCTTGATGCTGCCCTCTGGCAACCGGCGTTTCTTCTCGCGGTCCCAGGCCTCTTTCGTGCCGTCGATGTACACATAGCGATCGAGCGGCGACAGGTTCAGCACTCCCCCTTTCTTACTGGCCATCCGCCGGGCTTGCTCAAGCTCTTTGACCTGCTCACCGGACACCAGCTTTTTGTCGGTCCGCTCCATCCACTCCTTCACAAGGGGCTTGCCGACCAGGGCTTCGAAACCTGATCTTTTCATCGCCTGCCCCTTGTCCATGTCCCACACACTGGTGGTCCCTTCAATCAGCGCGAAGCGGCGGAGTGCGCTCTTGAGCACCAGGCCGCCTTCCCCCGCGCCCCCTTCGGCCGATGAGGAGACCTCGCCGGTGGCCGGGCTGGATTCGTGTGGTTCATCCGCTGGCGCATGGCAGGGTTCAACGTCGCCGGCCTGCTCTACCGGCGATGGGGTGCGGGGAAGTTCGCCGATTGGCGGAGGCTCCGGGGGACGTGATCGCGCGTCGAGGCCCAGGGCCTTTGCCGCAGCCTTGATAGCCGCCCGATGGTCGCCGTCGTGCATCAGAATGCAGTACACGTCAAACGCATCGTTCTTGTGGCCGTTGGCCAGGGGGTCCGAGCCATGGTGCGAGTACAGCTTGCCATCGGTGATGGTCACGCCGGGGTCGCCGCTGCTGCTGTGCGGGCACAGCCACTTCTCGCCGATCCGCTTGTAGCCGTGGGCCTCAATCATCGTCGCGATGTCATGCACCCGGTTGAACTCCGGGATTACCTCGGGCAGGTCACGACCATTGGACTGCGCAGCTGGACGAGGCTTCGGCACCGCACGAAGAACCGGTGCGGGTGGCGCAGGTCGCCACGGGCAAGCCGCTTCCGCTTTGACCTTGAACTCGTCCCACGCCTGCCAGATGGCCAGCAGCTCGTCTGGGAGCTCCAGCAGCCCAGCGGGATCAGGCGGGTTTCGCCAGAAGTACGGTTTGCCAGTGTCCGGGTGGATAGACGGCGGGAGCACATCTTGAACCGGGCCAGCGCGCAGCTCGAACACCGTCACTTTCTTGAAGGGCGCGATGGCGAGCAACAGTGCGTTCTCAGTAACCTTATCTTCGGCATCCCGCGCGGCCTTCACCTGCGCGATGATGCCCTTGTAGATCGATCCATCAGGGTCAGCCTTGCTCGGCCAGACCAGCTTGCGCGCTTTCAGTTCTACACCCTCTGGCAGGCGAAACAGGAGCCGGAAACGCGCCGGATTCCCTACAACAGTCGGGTATTTCGCCGCGAGCTGGTCCAAGTCCAGCCCAAAGGTGCCGCGGAAGACATCCCGCGACATCTCCACGTTGTCAATGTCGAGCGAACAAACCCGCCCCGGCCCGAGGACGGCGCCGAGGTTGTGGTTTGGATTCTCGCGCCAGAACGCCTCGGCTGTAGCGGCATCAGTGAAATAGCCGCCTGGCCGGTTCCAGCCATCACCCCTCGGGCCCTTGTCGCCTGGCTCGATCGGCACAAGGGCAAGGTTGAAGGTTTCGATGTAACGCCGCGCCCAATCAGCTGTGGTAGTAGTTGGGCGCTCGGTCATCGCCGACGCTCCCGCAGCCCCTGACAGTCGAAACATGCGTCACACCCCGGTGCCGCTGCTTGGCGAAGCGGCGGGATTGGCTCGTCACAGTCTTCGCAGAATTCTGCGCTTGGCTTGGTGGGCCGGCTAGCGTGGCGCTGCAGGGCAGCTTGGAGGAAGCGCTCAGATTGCTCCGCAGCCTGGTCCAGAGGATCGGCGATGTTAATCATGGCCACCCTCCTCCATCGCTTGGTGAGCACCTGCAACAATGGCAAGCACCTGGCGGATGACGTCCATACCGCAGGCCTCCAGCCTCTGGACCTCATGCCGCTCCCACACGTTATCCGACGCCCCTTCGTGCATAGTGCTGACGAATTCAGCAGCTTCCTTCAACAGCTGCCCGACAGCCTTCAGCTGTTCGTTCGTGGCGGGAACAGGCTGAGGACGGTACCAAACCACCCCGGCAGCCCGACCCAGGGCATCGAGAACACGCTTATCGCCGGTCCACTGCAGAACCTCTTCCAGTTCGTCGGGACTGAGCCAGCGGCGTTCTTCGTCGTGCTTGAGTTTCTTCTGCAGCGTGTCCAGGTCCATGCCCAGATCAAATGCCAGGGCGGTGATACCACCCTTGTAACCGCGACCCGCGCGGTAGAGCGCGTGCCGGAGAGAGAGTGCCGGACCGCCGTCCGGCAGAGTGTCGATTCGACTCATAACCGTTAATCCTTGGTTAACGGTGTAGCCATAGGACCGGGTAGGACCTATCCTACGGCCACAACCGTTGTGCAGTGTTTTGCGTGCTGTGGAACATTGCATGCGGTTCTAGTCATCCGGCGAATCTTGTGGTGAGAGGATGCCGGATGGCGGGGGTCGTCCAAACTAGGCTGGGGAAGCTTGTGGTGAGTGAACCCAGCCTAGTGATCCTTGCTTTTCCTTTCTTTATGCTTTCCGCCGATCTGGCGGATCTCAATGAACTCGTAGCCGCCCTGCCCATCGCTCTTGACCCGAATGTCACGGGTCGAATTGAGCATTTGCGAAACAGCGCCTTGTGAAACACCCAGCATTTCAGCCAGTTGCGGCTGGGTCTTGCCCTGCGCGAACTCGCGCAGGGTCATCTCAAATCCTTCCATGTTCCACCTTCTTGCTTTGTGGGCCAGGACAGATATTAGTGATACTTCTGAACTATGACAAGCACGAAAATGCGTGATGCGGTTTTTGAAAAATCAGCCTTGCTTATATATTCGTTCTGATGAACAGAACCTCCTCCCCCGATCACGGCAAAACCCCTGACGAAGCGTCCAAGGACGTGGATCAGGCTGTCCGACTCGAAGAAGCTAGGAAGCTGAAAGAGATCTACAAGGAACGAAAACAGCACGATCCATCCTTGACCCAGGAGCACATCGCCGACCTTTGTGATTGGTCAGGTCAAAGCGTCGTGAGCCAATACCTCAATGGCAGAATTCCGCTGAACCTTCCGGCACTCCTGAAGTTTTCCGGCGTTCTGCATTTTGATCTGGGTGAGGTAAGCCCCAGACTTGCCGGTCAGCTGATAGCACCGTGGCTACCAGGTCACGTACCACTCGATCTCCCCCAGCCGACAAGGACCAGTACCAAGCCCGAACTGCAGCCCATCGAGGTTTGGGATGACGAAACACCGCTGGGGGAGGATGAAGTCGAACTCCCCTTCTTCAAGGAGGTCGAGCTATCGGCCGGAAAAGGCTCTCAAGTGATGCTCGAAACCCACGGCAGGAAGCTGCGATTTGGTAAACGCACCTTGAGCCGGAAGAATATTGACCCTATGGCAGCGGGCTGCGTCCCGGTTACCGGCAATAGCATGGAACCAGTGCTCCCCGACGGAAGCACAGTTGGTGTAGATACTGGGGCGGTTGCTGTACAAGACGGGAAAATGTACGCAATCGACCACGATGGCCAGCTACGAGTGAAGCTGCTTTACCGCATACCAGGCGGCGGACTCCGAGTTCGGAGTTACAACGATGCTGAGCACCCAGACGAGCGCTACGATAAGGAATACGTCGAGAACCACATCAGAATTATCGGGAAGGTTTTCTGGTACTCAGTGCTTCTGTAACCGCGCTAGACCGCAAAAGGCCGCACATGCGGCCTTCTTTTTTACCCAAAAAAGACGTAATAGTGTTGACGCTTATAATCAGTGCAACTAATCTCCGCCTCGTACCCCTCACCACAGAGTACGAGCAATGGAAATCACACAGCACACCCAAGCGGGCAAGGTTTACTTGCACCCCACCGCTTGCACCCGCCCCGCCGTTGTAGCCGCCTTCCAGCGCCGCACCGGCCTGCAACTGATCGTCTCCCCTGCTGGCATCGTTCGCGCGGTGCCCGCGAAGGGGGCCGCATGAACGAATACACCGTCCCGCTGCGTCGCGTCATGCTGCTGCAAGCCACGCTTGAGAACGGCGGTACCACAACGTGCCAGATGCGCCGCCCAGAAATCTCGACTGACATGCACATTGCCGTCGAGAACGACGAGCGCACCCATCACCTCAACTGCACGTTCGGCCCAATCACGGGCTCGCTCACCCTGCAGCGTTGCGACAGCGCCAAGTACATGGCCCTACGCAACTACCTGGAAGAGCTGGCCAACGGCCGGGCCTTCACTGGCGAGCCATCGCAACAGGCCATCGCATTGATGGAAGCCCAGGACTGCGTGAACGCGGCCCTGACTCCCGGCCATATCGCCTACGTGATCACTACCACTACCCCTGCCCGCCCCCTCGGTGCAGTTGTCACCGATGCCCAGGGCGAACTGCGAGCAGCTGCCACTGGCACCTGCATGCAGGACCTGGCCGAGATCATCCACGCGAAACTCCGGCTCGGCCAAGAGGGGCCCGGGGAGTGCCCATGAGCAAAACGCTGGACCAGTTGCGGAGCCAATGGGCCACGCCCTGCCCAACCATGACCGCCGTCCGCGAGCACTACTTCCCGCACATCGGGACGGATAGGCGGTTCAGGGAGTTGATCCAGAAGGGCGAGATCAGGCTGACGCTGAAGAAGCTGCACAACTCGACCAAGGCGCAGCACGTGATCTACCTGCATGACCTGGCCAACTACCTCGACGCCCAGGCAGAACAAACGGCATGAATCAGGCGGCCCCGGCCATCAGGGGCACCCCAGCTTGCGCCAGGCCACCACCACACATCGGCCGGGCGCCGGCCTCTTCGGAGCACAGCACATGCAAGCACCTCACTACATGCTCGCCCTCGCAGTCGCGTGGATCGTAACCCTCGCCATGCTGCCCTACCTGTTCGCTGCAGCTCGCAAACGCGCCTACGAACGAGGACGTACCGATGGTCTTGATCAGCGAGACGCATTGTCTTGGAAGCGTCTGCAGGATCTGGAGGGCCGAGTGGAGACCCACGCTGTCGAGCGCGAGGCCGAACAGCGCAAGCACCTGCACAAGACTGCAGCTCTGCTCGGCACAATTACCGAGTTGGAAGAGCGTATTCGAGCGTACACCGGGCTGGCAGTCACAGCGGCTGACCATCGCCTGATGACCAGCGCAGCTGAAACCCTGTTGCTCGCCAACCGCACCTGGGGAGCAATGAAGGGCAGCGAGATGTGGCGTGACCGGGCTGCGCTGGAATCGAGCGCGCTGACTCGCCTAGGCGCGCTGGTGCACGCTGAGGTTCGTCGGCATGCAAAAACCTCGACGGAGAGCGCAGCATGACCAACACTTCGCGAATCACCTTCACTGGAAAAGATGTCGACCGGCTTGTCGAGACAGTCGCCGGACTCTTGAGCTTCGCCGAAGACGAGGCAGCCGCCACCTGCGACAACGAGGAAAACGCCACGAAAGCCTGGGATGCTGCGGACAATGCTCGGGAACTGCTGGAAGAGATTGCACGAAAAAGAAACGTGTCCGGACTCCTCGCGAATCATTCCACCACAGGAACTGGCGAGCACGGCCTCGACAAAGCGGAGGGCTGCAAGCCCGACATCAACTTCCATATCCTTCAGTTGGCCGAACGATCTTGCTCACTGCTAGAGGACTGGATTCAACTCAGCAATACCACGGATGAATCCCTCACCAAGCAGGTGAGAGAAACCAGGGCAATGCTTGAATCGCAAAGCCCCACGTGGAGCACCGCGGTGGGAGACCTTCTTGCAGAACGACGACGCCAAATTCAGGAGGAGGGTTACACGGCAGAGCGCGACGACCAGTACACGGAAGGACAACTCGCCGCAGCGGCAAGCACCTATGCCTTCTGGGCCGATCCGAGGGGAGCGTCCCCCGACGACCACCTTAGTTTCATCGCTAATCCACCGCCACTCTGGCCGTGGTCGTGGTCGCCAGAAAACTGGAAGCCAACCAGCCAACGCTCAATGCTCATTAAGGCTGGAGCACTGATCCTGGCCGAGCTGGGGCGCCTCGATCGGCAGACGATGCGGGAGGTGCAGGATGATTGACCTCACCCGCCCACGACTGGCGACCTACACCCTCGACCTCAGCATGAACGCTCACTGGGAATCCGTCACGGCCAACCAAGCCGCGAAACGAGCACAGGGGGAACGCGCATGAGTCCGCGATGGGTAATGATTAAACGCGCCGCCGAACTCACGGGATACAGCGCGGATGCCATCGAGCACAAGGTGAAGAACGGGACTTGGCCACAGGGAAGGATCTGGCGCAAAGCTCCAGACGGCCGCATTGCAATCAATTTGGTGGAGTACGACAAGTGGGCCGAGAGCGCACCACAATTGGCCTAGAGGCCGAGCTGGCCAAGCACACCGGCATCGAGCTTCACGGCGGGAACCTGCGGATCGTCTTTATGTGGCGCCGCATTCGCTGCCGTGAATCACTCGGCCTGCCGGTCACCAAGGCCAACATTAAACATGCCGCCCTACTCAGGGCGGCGATTCTTCATGAGATCAAAACCAACACCTTCGACTACGCCCGCCACTTCCCAAACTCCAAGCACGCGACCAACTTTAGCAGCGCGAAGGACGAGCGCCTGGGCGCCCTGGTCGACCGCTACAAGCCACTCAAAGCCGTTGACATCACCCCCGCAACCGAGGACCGGTACAACCGCGCCCTCGATATCTGCGTTGACCTGGTGGGCCGAGACCGACTCACCGGGATCTTACTGCCTGAAGACATCCAGCAACTACGTGCCGCGCTGATCGAGACCAGGGCACCGTCCACGGTCAACCACTACCTGGCAACGTTCGCTGGCTTCCTGGCCTGGAGCGAGAGCAACGGATATTGCAAGAGCGGGCTGGCTGCTGCATGCACACGATTCGCAATGAGCGACAAGGAGCCAGACCCCTTTACCCATGACGAGTTCGACCAACTGATCACCAAGGGCTGCCTGCACCCACAGGATGCGGCAGCCATTACGCTGGCCACCTACACTGGGCTACGCCCTGGCGAGCTTTGCGCCCTTGGCGTCGAGGACATTGATCTGCACACCGGGCGGATCGAGGTCACCCGAGCGATTACCACGAACGGCACCTTTAAGGTGCCGAAAACAGGTAAACCTCGGACTGTCCTGATGATGCAGCCCGCCATCGAGGCGGCCAGAGTGTTGATCGGCTACGTCGCCAACCATCCAAAGCTTCCAGTGCGGGTATACCAGAATCGGCACGAATGGCGAGACGAGTTGATAACTCCCCTGCTCTCGCCCAGTACCCAGGCGCGAAAGCGCAACATCAACCCGTGGTTCGTATCGACGGCATGGAATACCAAGTTCAACGCGATACAGCGCCGCGCCGAGATCCGGCGCAGACGCCCCTACCAAACTCGACACACCTATGCGTGCTGGTGCCTGACGGCCCGTGGTAACCTTGCGTTCATCGCGAAGCAAATGGGCCACAAGGACTTCACCATGCTGGTGGAGGTCTACGCGAAATGGATGGATGACGAGTCGCCGACTGAGCTTCAGTACATCTGGAGTGGAATCCAAAAACAAAGCGGAAAAGCCCCAAATTTGCCCCACACTTTTGAGACAAGCGCTCTAACTCCTTGATGAATAAAGCAATTTCAGATTTATCCGCACACACTCCGATGATGCAGCAGTACTGGAAGCTGAAGAACCAGCATCCGGACCAGCTGATGTTCTACCGCATGGGCGATTTCTACGAGATCTTCTACGAAGATGCGAAGAAAGCCGCGAAACTGCTGGATATCACCCTGACCGCCCGCGGTCAGTCGGCGGGCCAGTCGATTCCCATGTGCGGTATTCCCTTTCATTCGCTGGAAGGCTATCTGGCCAAGCTGGTGAAGCTGGGTGAATCGGTGGTGATCTGCGAACAGATCGGCGACCCGGCCACCAGCAAGGGCCCGGTGGAACGTCAGGTGGTGCGTATCATCACCCCCGGCACCATCAGTGACGAAGCCCTGCTGGACGAACGCCGCGACAACCTGATCGCCGCGGTGCTGGGCGATGAGCGCCTGTTCGGCCTGGCGGTGCTGGACATCACCAGCGGCAACTTCACCGTGCAGGAACTCAAGGGCTGGGAAAACCTCCTCGCCGAGCTGGAACGGACCAACCCGGTCGAACTGCTGATCCCGGACGACTGGCCACAAGGCCTGCCCGCGGAAAAACGACGTGGCTCACGCCGCCGCGCGCCGTGGGATTTCGATCGCGATTCCGCACGCAAGAGCCTCTGTCAGCAGTTCGCAACCCAGGACCTGAAGGGCTTCGGTTGCGACAAGCTGACCCTGGCCATCGGCGCCGCCGGCTGCCTGCTGACCTACGCCAAGGAAACCCAGCGCACCGCCCTGCCCCATCTGCGCAGCCTCAAGCACGAGCGCCTGGACGACACGGTCATCCTCGATGGCGCCAGTCGGCGCAACCTGGAACTGGACGTCAACCTCGCCGGCGGGCGCGACAACACCCTGCAATCGGTGATCGACCGCTGCCAGACTGCCATGGGCAGCCGCCTGCTGACGCGCTGGCTGAACCGTCCGCTGCGCGACCTGAAAGTGCTTCAGGCCCGGCAGAGCTCGATTCGCTGCCTGCTCGACAACTACCGCTTCGAACGCCTGCAGCCGCAATTGAAGGACATCGGTGATATCGAGCGGATTCTCGCCCGTATCGGCCTGCGCAACGCCCGCCCCCGCGACCTCGCCCGCCTGCGTGACGCCCTCGGCGCCCTGCCCGAGCTGCAGAACGCCATGGCCGAACTGGAAGCGCCGCACCTGGCGCGCCTGGCAGCCATCGCCGGTACCTATCCGGAACTGGCCGACCTGCTGGAAAAAGCCATCATCGACAACCCGCCGGCGGTGATCCGCGACGGCGGCGTCCTGAAGACCGGCTACGACGCCGAACTGGACGAGTTGCTGTCGATCAGCGAGAACGCCGGGCAGTTCCTTATCGACCTCGAAGCGCGGGAAAAGGCGCGCACGGGGCTGGCCAACCTCAAGGTCGGCTACAACCGGGTCCACGGCTACTTCATCGAACTGCCGAGCAAGCAGGCCGAACAGGCGCCGGTCGACTACATCCGTCGCCAGACGCTCAAGGGCGCCGAACGCTTCATCACCCCCGAGCTGAAGACATTCGAGGACAAGGCACTGTCGGCCAAGAGCCGCGCCCTGGCCCGGGAGAAGATGCTCTACGACGCCTTGCTGGAAACCCTGATCAGCCACCTGGCGCCGCTGCAGGATACCGCCGCGGCACTGTCCGAGCTGGACGTGCTGAGCAACATGGCCGAGCGCGCCCTGACCCTGGACCTGAACTGCCCGACCTTCGTCGACGAGCCATGCATGCAGATCAGCCAGGGGCGTCACCCGGTGGTCGAGCAGGTCCTGACCAGCCCCTTCGTGGCCAACGACCTGTCCCTCGACGACAGCACGCGCATGCTGATCATCACGGGTCCGAACATGGGCGGTAAATCCACCTACATGCGGCAGACCGCGCTGATCGTGCTGCTGGCGCATATCGGCAGCTACGTACCGGCGGCCAGCTGCCAGCTGTCCCTGGTGGACCGTATATTCACCCGAATCGGCTCCAGCGACGATCTGGCCGGCGGCCGCTCCACCTTCATGGTGGAGATGAGCGAAACCGCCAACATCCTGCACAACGCCACCGACCGCAGCCTGGTGCTGATGGATGAAGTAGGACGCGGCACCAGTACCTTCGATGGACTGTCGCTGGCCTGGGCCGCGGCAGAGCGTCTGGCCCGGTTGCGCGCCTACACGCTTTTCGCCACTCACTACTTCGAACTGACGGTCTTGCCGGAAAGCGAGCCGCTGGTAGCGAACGTGCATCTGAACGCCACCGAGCACAATGAGCGCATCGTCTTCCTGCATCATGTCCTGCCTGGGCCGGCCAGCCAGAGCTACGGCCTGGCGGTGGCGCAACTGGCCGGCGTTCCGGCGCCGGTCATTCAGCGGGCGCGGGAACATCTGAGCCGACTGGAGACCTCCAGCCTGCCCCACGAGCTGCCGACACCTGCGACCAGTAGCCGCAGCGAACCACAGGTCCCGCACCAGAGCGATCTGTTCGCCAGCCTGCCGCATCCGGCGATCGAGAAGATCGGGAAGCTCGACCTGGACAACATGACGCCACGCCAAGCTATCGAAATGCTCTATGAACTGAAGACTCTGTTATAACGCCCAGCCTTACAAGCTGGTAGAATCCCGCGCGGTTTGGCGGAGCGTCGAGTTATTAGCCTGGCTCGCCGCGCACCTGCCGAACCGAGCGGCCCTGACTGGAAGGGCACCGCTGCCGTCGCCTGAGGAGAGAATTAGAAATGACCTTCGTCGTCACCGACAACTGCATCAAGTGCAAGTACACCGACTGCGTAGAAGTCTGTCCGGTGGACTGCTTCTACGAAGGCCCGAACTTCCTGGTCATTCACCCGGATGAGTGCATCGACTGTGCACTGTGCGAGCCTGAATGCCCCGCCCAAGCCATCTTCTCGGAAGACGAGGTTCCTGATGACATGCAGGAATTCATCGAGCTGAACGCCGAGCTGGCGGAAATCTGGCCGAACATCACCGAGAAGAAAGACGCATTGCCGGAGGCCGAAGAATTCGACGGCGTCAAAGGCAAGATCAAGGATCTGGAGCGCTGAGTCACCGACTCGCGACTGGATCAACGAAAAAGGCCCTTACCAGACTGTGTGAAAACCTAGCAATCTGCCCGGCCCTTTAAGAGAATGCTCCGTATCGAAAGATACGGAGCATTTTTCGTTATGGCCTACATACAAGGAGAGTCTCGCAGCCAGACCAGTCTGTTCCCGGTTTCGCTGGAGGAATTG